>JAKAQV010000014.1 GCA_021819565.1 bacterium
CGATCGTGATGGAGGAATTGTCTTACGCTTCGGCCGGTCTAACTCTCTCTTACGGCGCGCATTCTTTTCTCTGCGCGCATAATCTCTATTCTGCCTCAAGCGACGGGCAGAGAAAAAAATATCTGCCGAAACTTTGCTCCGGAGAATGGATCGGGGCTTTTGCCTTAACCGAGCCTGGTTCCGGTTCCGATGCCGCTTCGCTCCAGACAACCGCGGTTCTCAAGGGAAATGAGTATATCCTCAATGGAACTAAAATTTTTATCACCAACGGCTCTGTCGCCGATGTAATTTTTCTTTTGGCGCGGGTTCGCCGCGGAAGCGGAAAAACTCGCCTGAGCGCGTTTATCATCGAAAAGGGCTTTCCAGGGTTTTCGGTCTCAAAAGACATACCCAAATTAGGAACACGGGGTTCTCCTTTGTCGGAATTAGTGTTTCAGGATTGCCGAGTTCCCAAGGAAAATTTGGCGGGAGAAGAGGGGAAGGGTCTGTCTTATATGTTGAATGGTCTTGATATGGAGCGCGCCGTTTTTTCCGGAATGCCGGTTGGAATCGCTCAAGCGGCTTTTGATTACGCTTCTCGCTATGCTCTGGCGCGGCGGCAATTTGGGCAATCCATTTCCGGCTTTGAAATGATTCAAGAGATGTTGGCTCAAACGGCGACTGAAATCGAGGCTGCTCGCCTTTTGACCTATCAGGCCGCCTGGAGATTGGATCAAGGGCTTGAGGTCTCTAAATACGCCTCTTTTGCTAAACTTTTCGGAGCGCAGATGGTGTCGCGAGCGACCCAGGCGGCGGTCCAAATTTTAGGCGGCTACGGCTTTACCAAGGAATTTCCGGTTGAGCGCTATTTTAGAGACGCGGTTCTCATTGGAATCGGCGGCGGAACTTAGCACATTCAGCAATTGATTATCGCGCGGGAAATTCTTAAAGAGGCGCGTCTAGGCCTCAAATGAAAATATGAACGAAATCCTAACCCATTCCAGTCGAATCAAAGTTCCTTATACTTGGTCGGCGGGAGAAGCCTTGAGCCGTTTCTTTAAAGCTTTGCGCGACGAACAAAAAATTTTGGGAAGCCGCTGTCTTAAATGTCGGAAAGTCTACGTGCCTCCGAAAAAAACTTGCGGAACTTGCTTTGTCGAATGTTCGGAATGGCTGGAGGTCGGGCCGTCTGGGACCTTGATTAGTTTTTCTCAGGCTTCTTATCCAAGTCCGGCTCATCGCGTTTTGAAACCCCTATTTGGTCTTATCCGCTTGGAAGGTTCCGACACTTCTTTTCTCCATATGCTGGGGGAGACTAATTTGCAAAGCCTTAAAATCGGGGTCAAGGTCCTCCCGGTGTTTGCCGAGAAAAGAGTTGGCTCGATTTTAGATATCGCTTATTTTAAGGTGGTCAGTTAAATGGAACCGGTCGCGATTATTGGGGTTGGTCAAACCGCGTTTAGCTCCAATCGGAAAGACCAAACATATGCCGATCTGGTTTACGAAGCGACGGCTGCGGCCCTGTCGGATGCGAGGCTTTCCATCGCCAATATCGACAATATTGTCACCGCTTCCAACGATTTTTTCGATGGGAGAACTATTTCCAGCATGGCCGTCGGAGACGCCTGCGGCGCGGCTTTTGGCGGCGGGAAAAGCATTTCAACTGTTGAAGGGGACGGAACCTTTGCCGCGTTTTACGGGCTTAGCCGCATTCTATCGGGAAACTACGATACCACCTTGGTGGTCGCCCATTCCAAATCCTCGGAAGGAGATTTACGGCTGCTCACCAACGCTTTTTTCGATCCCTTGACCGAGAGGTCTTTGGGGCTTGATTGGGTTTCCTCCGCCGCTCTTCAGGCGCGGGTTTTCTTAAGAGAAAAAAACATCGGCAATATCGAGTGCGGAAATGTAATCGTTAAAAACCGGGCCAATGGGGCCAAAAATCCCAAGGCCCATCTTAGGAAGCCCTTGACGATTGACGAGGCTCTGCGTTCTCCGCTGTTGGCTTCTCCGCTCAAAGAGACCGACGTTTGTCCGTCTTCCGATGGAGCCGCCGCGATTATTCTGGCGAGCAAAAGCTTTGCCCAAAAAAAGAGCGAGCGCCCGATTTGGGTTCGGGGGGTGGGCCTTTGCGCCGACGCTCCCCTAGGGGAAAGAAATCTCGCAGAATCGAAGGCCTTAAGACTGGCGGCGCGTCAAGCCTATCAGATGGCCGGAATTGACAATCCGACGGCCCAGATTGACTTAATAGAACTTTCCGAACAATTTTCCTATCAGGAACTTTTGTGGCTTGAAGAACTCAATTACCGGAATTTAAACCGAGTGAATCTTTCCGGCGGATGTCTATCGGCTCACGCCTGGATTGCTTCTGGCCTGGTTCGGATGATCGAGGCGTCCTTGCAGCTTCGCGGACAGGCTTCAAATCAAATCTCAAACGCCAAACGCGCCGTGGCCCATGGACAATACGGGCTTTGCGGTCAGTCTCATGCGGTGTGGGTCTTGGAAAACTAATGAAAAGAACCGCCATTGTCGGCTGTGGGCAGACCGATCACAACGGAAATCGTTTTGACGTAACCGGAATTGAATTGATTCATGAAGCGGTTTCCCGCGCGCTTGAGGATGCGGATTTGACGATGGAGGATATCGACGGGGTCGTCATCGGGAATATGGACCATTTTGAAGGAATTAACGGCGTTGAGCTGTGGTCGATTTCCGGAAACGGCGGCATTTTAAAACCCACGATCAAACTCACCACCGGCGGCACCACCGGAAGCACGCTGGCAATTGGGGGATATCATTTAACCGCCTCGGGGCTTTTCAACAAGCTTTTGGTCATCGGCTGGGAAAAAAATTCCGAATCGGATACCACCGGAGCGATCACGACCGCCTTTGATCCGGTGTGGGATCGCCTGGTCTTTGCCGGCGCGATTTCGGGCCTTGCGGTGGAGGCCTCGGCGTATATGAAGAAATTTGGCGTCACCGAAAAAGACGCGGCGCGAGCGGTCATCCGAGACCGCAAGCATGCCGTTAAAAATCCCCACGCGCATTTGAGAAGAGAAGTGACCATTGAGGAAGTTTTGCGCGCTCCCCTGTTGTCGGATCCGATCAAGGCCTTGGACATTTGTCCGCGAACCGACGGCGCCTGCGCGGTTATTTTCGCCAATGAGGATTACGCCGAAAAAATTTGTCCCAAGCCCGCTTGGATTCTAGGGGCGGCCAACCGCCATCCCTACGCCTATTTAGGCGATGTCGATTGGTATCCGCTCAAGTCCCTTGTTTTGGCCTCGCAAGAACTTTACGCGAAACTCGGAATTAAAGAGCCGTTAAAAGAAATCAATTTAATGGAACTCTACACTCCCTATTCCTTCGCTAATTTATCTTGGATTGAGGCCTTGGGACTAGCCAAGCCCGGCGAAGGGGCGAAATTAATTTGGGACGGCGTTACCGACGCGGGAGGATCTCTTCCGATTAATCTGTCCGGCGGGGTTTTATCGACCAACCCCATCGGAGCGACCGGGCTTATTCGCGCGGCTGAATGCGCGCATCAAATCATGGGGCGGGCGGGCGAGCGCCAAGCCCAGGGAGTCAAAAAGGCTTTGTCGACGGGATTTGGAGGATGTTTCTGGTCTGACATTTTAATTTATGGTTCAGAAAAACCGTCTTAAACGATCTGATTTTGTCTTTATCGAGAGCGGTGACGCTTTTCAGCCGTTTCAGTATTCCGTTGGGATGGAGGGAAGCCGGTTTTTTGCCCAGCTCCGAGATCATATGAAATTTTTGGGGCTGCGCTGTCCGTCTTGCCGAAAGGTCTACGTTCCGCCGCGAAAAATTTGCGGGCCTTGCTTTAAAACAATGGATGAGTGGGTCGAGGTCGGTCCCATGGGGACATTGTCGGCCTTTACGATTTTACGCTTTCCGTTTATCGATCCGGAAACCGGAGAGAAAAAGCCGGTTCCCTACGGATATGCCTTCATCCTTTTGGATGGGGCTTCGACCCAGTTTCAACATTTTCTTAAAGTCGATCCCGATTGGCCGCCAGCCATCGGCATTCGAGTCAAACCTGTTTTTGCGGAAAATCGCCAAGGCAAACTCTCCGATATTCTCCATTTTGAGGCCGCCTAAGATGTCATCGCCGATTGGATTTGTGAACGGCGCGCAAATTGAGATATCCTATATAAGTGGGAAATATGAAAAGCCTTTATTTTGAAGACTTCTCTGTCGGACAAATTTTTACCAGCCCCGTTTCGAGGACCGTGACTGAAAAAATGATTGAGGACTACGGTCGCGTCTCGGGGGACATGAATCCCCTCCATTTTGACGAGGCCTTCGCCCGAAAAAGCCCTTTTGGGAAAAAAATCGCGCACGGGCTTTTAGGTCTTTCGGTGGCCAGCGGGCTGTTGCATGAGACCGGCATCATTCGAGAGACCATCATCGCTTTTACCGGCGGCGAATGGAAATTTAAAAAACCGATTTTCATTGGAGACGCCGTTTCTTTGAAGATGGAAGTTTTCAAGCTTAAGCGCGTGGGCCCGGCCCAAGGTTTTGTCCTTTTAAATGCGGATCTCTCCAACCAACATTCCGATATCGTCCAGGGCGGCGTTTGGTCCCTGATGGTTCGCTCAAAGCCGCAATAAGCTTGTAACACCAATTAGTTATCTTAAGGGCATGGAGAGAAAGACCCAAGCTCTTGATCCGGCCTGCCTGACCCATGAGCTTCGCGCGCCGGTGACTTCCCTGCGTCTGGGGCTTCAGCTTCTCAATGAACAGGCGAAAAGCCGCCTAAGCCCGCAGGAAAGGCAGATGCTGGATTTGGCCATTCGCAGCGCCGGGCGACTAGAAGATCTCGTGGATGATGTCATGGATTATTCCAAGGCCTCCCACAGCGGAATGAAGATTAACTGGCAATTGTGCGATGTCAGAAATCTCATCGGAGAAGCGGTTCAGGGACTTCAGTCTTTTGCCTTGGCTCATGGCGTGCGCTTAAACCGCGACTGCCCGATTCCTCTTCCGCGAATCGAGGCGGATTCTCAACGCATTGTCCAGGTTTTGACTAATCTAATTTCCAATGCCGTCAAATTCACCCCTCCGCGCGGAACGGTGACGGTCTCGGCCGACATGGGACGTTTTGAACATGAAGGGACGATTGTTTTTAAAGTTAAAGACACGGGCAAGGGAATTCCGCAAGACGAGTTGGAAAAAATTTTTAAGCCCTTTGTCCAGGCCAGCCATACCGACGCCGGACAAGGAACCGGACTCGGGCTTAGCTTGTCTCAGATGATGGTCGAACTTCACGGCGGGCGCATTTGGGCCGAGAGTTGGCCGGGGCTGGGCGCGACTTTTTACTTTACTATTCCGATTTCAGCCAGCGAAACGGTTCGCAAGATGACGCCTTATCCCAAGGCGGTCGAGTACTCCGGCCTTTTAATGTCCTTAACCCGGCGCCTCAACGCCTTTTTGGCGTTCTTTATTTAAGGTTATTCCGAGAGTAGTAATGGCGCTTGAGGCGGCGGCGCGTTTAAAGGAAGCGCGTTAAAAAAATCTCCGACCATTGAAATAATCTCATCCATATCGTTGGTGCGGCACACTTCTCCGCGCAGGGCTTTTGAGTTGGGCAGACCCGCGGTATACCAAACGACGATGCGACGGCAGTTAAGCGCGGCTTGGCGGTCGCCTAAAAGAGAGCGTTCAAGGCTTAAATGCTTGATGAGGGTTTCCATTCTTTCCTTAACGGGAGGAATGTGAATTTCAGAATCGTCGTTTTTTATCGCCGCATCGAGATTGCGGTAAATCCACGGGTTTCCCAATCCCCCGCGGCCGATCATAATTCCGTCGCATTGACTCATTGAGCGGATGTCCTTGGCCGCTTTTTCGTCGACGACATCTCCGTTTCCGATGACCGGAATTTTAACCGCCTTTTTAACTTTTCCGATAGCCGCGTAGTCGGCTTTTCCGGAATATCCTTGTTTTTGAGTTCTTCCGTGGACGGTGACGGCGTCAAAGCCGCAGGCCTCGGCCCTTTGGGCGATGGCGGAGGCTTCTTCTCCGCTGGGATCTTCAAAACCCGCCCGCATCTTGACGGTCAGCGGGATTTTTTTGACCGCGGCACGAACCGCTTTAAAAACGGTTTCGGCTTTCTGGGGTTCTTTTAGGAGGGCTGCCCCTTCTCCGTTAGAGACCACCTTTCTGACCGGGCACCCGAGATTTAAATCCAGAAGATCGAAATTCATGTCTTCAATGATGCGCGCCGCTTCCGCCATAATTGCCGGGTCGCAACCTAAAAGCTGCGCTCCTAAAGGGCGATCTTCCGGAGAGCTTTGAAGGAGTAATTTAGTTTTGGCGTTATCCCGGACCAGGGCTTGGGCCGAAACCATTTCCAGAAAAGAGAACCCGAGGCCTTTTTCCCGCGCGATCAAGCGAAAGGGAAGATCGGTGCAGGCTGCCATGGGAGATTGGATGATGGAAGATGAAAGCTTGAGCGTGCCCAAGGATAGAGCCATAGATTTAGAAATTATAGCCTATCGCTTAAGCGCCGCAGGAGCGAATGGACGCGCTTTGAAAACCGGCGGTAGCGGGCCAAAGCCTTGGGGGAACGCAGTAAAGCGATGTCTCTTTCAATCCAGGAGAGAATAATCCGCGCGCGCTTTTTCTTCTTTTTGAGATTGATATCCTTGGGGTTTTCTTCTATTTTTCGATTGAGATGCTCGATGAGTTTATCTTGGCGTTCAAGTTCTTGCTCTTGGAAATCCGCGAGTTCTTCGCTATTGCCGTCTTTGAGGAGAAACTTTCCCGGATGCTGTTCCGCCATCCAATCAATATATTTTTGAGGATCGCTTTTAACGAGCTTAAAGGCCTGTCGCGAGAAAGGATCCCAATCCTTGACCGGCATTTTAAGTTCCCTAAGAGTTTTCATATGAACCAAATATGCCTCAAGTTCCATTTCAAGAGATTCCGCCGGCACGTTTTGGGAATGCTGGAGGATATGAGTCATTTCGTGAATTAGGGTTGAGACCGATAGCCTTATGTCCTCATGGAGAAACTGGCGGTTGAGTTCGAGGGTTTGAGAGGCATAATCATACTGTCCGAGATTTTTTCCTAGCGAGGAAAAAACGATGGGGTAACTTCCAGATTGACTGGCAAGTTTCCTCATTTTCCTTAAAATCCGGCGTCCCGTGGGGGTCGTCTGGGCTAAAGCGATCACTTCTTTAAGCCGCGCTTCTTGGATTTTTGTGGCTTTGAGCAATTTGAGCCCCGCCATTTTTTCAAGAGTCTCCTCTTGGGATTGAAAAGCGTTTTCCATCGGAGAAACCAGATCTAAAGCCGGATTTTTTAAATCAAGACTGGTCAGCGCCGGAATTTGAAGAGACGGACAATCCGAAAAACGCGACGGCGTTAGGTTTGCCGCAAAAGATAAATGCGCCAAAGGTCCCAATGCCAACGGGAAAAATAAAATGAGTGATCGCTTCAATGCGTCCATGGCTTGATTATGACTTTATCCATATCCTTTTTATAAGGGTCTTTGGTCCCAGAAAGTTTCTGGGCCTTTTGGCTTCAAGGGTTAGGCCTTTTGCCGGGTTCGTTCTGGGTCTTTTGACCCAAGCCATTTTTAGTTCTGGTTGCTACAATAGATTAATCTTTTTGGGGGAGGAACTCGATTGAAAACTCGCCACACCGCTGTTCTCTCGATTCTACTGTCCTGGAGCCTTTCATCCGGGGCCCTGGCGGCCGAACGCCCTGTTGAACCAGACATTGTTAATCCCACGCCTGTAATGGGAGATGCCCTCTCTTCTTTGCCTCTAGGTCAAAATCCCACAACCTTGGATCTTTCCGCACCCGTTGAAAAATCCGCTTCTCTTAAGACGGAAGGGCCGCAGATATCTTCTTTACCGAACTCTCCCGCGCCGGCCCGAATTCCTCTAAGCGCCGCTAAGGCTGTTGCCGCATCCTCGCCCCGGCTCTCTACATGGTCTAGAACTCTTTTCAAAACCCAGAAAGGCGTCTCATTGGAAGTTAAAAAACTGTCGCACCCTTCCTCCGGGTTTTCCGCCTTTTCCGTCGGTCGCCGAATCTGGAGCATCGTCTCCGGTCGTCAGGTCAAAGAGAGCGCTTCTGATTTAATTTCTCTTCCCGATTCGACCCCCTTAAATTCCTCGCCGCGCCTTTCGCCGTCTTCTCCCAAACAGATTCAAAATCCAGGAACGGGAGAAATTCCGGCGCCCTTGGACGGCGAAAAAATTTTGGCGCAATTGCGTCAGCGTCCGCCGTCCGCCGTTTTTTTCGATTACGACAAAACCTTGACCGAGGTCAACGAGCAGGGGATTAGCCTTCCGCCCGCGAAGAATTTGATTGAGGGAATTAAGACTCTTCTTAAACGGGGTTGGCCGATCGCGATTATCACTAGCCGCACTTTTGATCGCCAGCCTATAAGCGCCAATTTCGCCAACACCATCGAACCCTTGATCAGCCAAATTCCGGAATCCCTGCGGAGTCATCTCTTTTTCGTCGGCGGTGCGGGAAGCGAATTTATCGCGTTTAAAAATGGAAAGCCGGTTCGCTATTTGGACAGGGACTGGAGCGAAGATGAGAAAGAGAAAATATCTTCCATCATAGATGAGGCCTTATCCGAGTTAAAGATTTCTCCCAAAGAGGTCAATATCAGCCGCGACCTGCCGTCTCAAATGCTGGTGCGCTTTAATCGCCATGGGGACCCGCGTTCGACTCCCTTCGCCGAACTTTTGGATAGAAATCTCAAAAGCCGTGGCCTTCTTTTTCCCGTCATTCATGGCGGAGATTTTGTCTATTTCAATAAATTCGATAAAGGGACGGGCGCGGCCCTGATTTATTCGGCGATGCGGGAAAAGGGATTTCCGGTGTCGGAAGAAAATCTTCTTTTTGTCGGAGATGAGTTCCATCTTTTTCCCAATGGAACCATGGGGGGAGACGCGAAGATGGCCTTGGCTTTTCCCAAGTCGATGTCAATTAGCGTTGGAAAAGATTTGCGCGGAACCCTGCCGCCCAGCGTATTATGGCTTGGCGAGCGAACTGCGGGAACGGATTTAGTGATGCGGGAACTCTTGAGATTGCCGGCTCCGAAAAGAGAAAGCGCTTTGAAGAGAAAGGCTCAGTATTGGGCGGCCTCCTCTTTTGCCTTGGGCGGATTAAGCATGGCGGCGTTGTCGGAAGTTCCTTGGACGAGCATCCTGCATCATCCCGTTTCAGCCTTGGGGGGGGCGGGAGCAACCGTTCTCAGTGCCGCCGGAATTCCGCAGATCGTCAAAAATTTCAGATGGAAGTCGGCGGCGACCAAGGACTTGTCGCTTAAAGCCGGATTGATTTGGGCGGCGGCTTCGGCCTTGTTTCTGGGTTTGTCTCTGATCCAACACTCAAGCCCCTTTTGGGTTGCCTCCAATCTCTCGGGACTATTGGAAAGTTCGGTCTTGATTTCCCAGATTCTCCTTTACAATCACAAAGGGGTTCGGGGCGCTTTAAGCGCGCTTTCCGTCGCCGTGGGCTCTCTAGCCGCGGTTCTCGGCGGAATTTCTTTTCCTGCGGTTTTATTCGGGGCCGCTTTGGGGCTTTTGACGGTTTTAAACATTCCTCAAATTGCCGCTAATTTAAAACTCTACCGCGCGGAAAGAAAATCTCCCGAAGGCCTGAGCCCGCTTCTTTCGGTTTTAGTCATTTCCGGCAGCGCGCTCAGCCTAGTCGTCGCCCTCGCCCAAGGCAATATTTACTGGGTCTTGACCAACGCCGTCTCGATTTTGATGTCGGCCTTGATTCTGGGTCAAATTTACGCTCCCGGCCCGGTTAATTTTGTCCTGTCAAAGGCTTTTTTTCTCCGCCCATAAAGACCAAGCCTCCTCTAAAACCTGAAATATTTGGGTAACCTGAAAGGGTTAAACTAAGAGGGTGATGAGGCGGCTGATTTTGGCGTCTATTTTCCTTTGGAATCAGAGCGTGTTCGCGGCTTTGCCGATGGACGCGCGTTTGGAAAATCCTTCCGATCCGTTTTACAATGTCAAAGCCGATCCGTTGCCGCGTCCGGTGATCCATTTGTTGATGGACAACCACTATTTCGTTCATTCCGACGGCTCGATATGGTCTCCCTCTCGCAAGGAAGAAATACGCAAATCCCAAATTCGGGTTCTCATTCGCCGGCTTAAAAGCACCGAGCGCTTAAAGGCGATGCTCAAAATCGATTTGATCCTTTCGGAAAATCCCAATGGACATCTGACTCCGGATGAGCTCAAAAAAGTGCGCCATATTCTTAAAGATGTGTGGCCTTTTTTTACGATCGATAACCGCAAACATTTCTCGCGCTATTTTTCAAGAGAAGAATTATATTCTCTCAATCTAACTCCTCCCGATGAAGATTCCGATCCCGACCTTTTGTCGCAAGCGCCTTTGGGAACCCCGCCGCCCCCGCCGCTTCCCGCCGGGTTTTTGTCTCAAATTCAGGCCTCTCCCGAGAGCGCGCCCGCAATACCCTTGGCCCCGCAGCAGGCGTTTGCCCCTATTCAAAATTCTCCCTTGGTCGCATCTCCCGCTCCGTTTTTGCCGCAAACTCAAAGCCCGGCTTTAACTCCTGTCTCGCCTTCCAATTCCGAAGTTGCGGCTCCGCCGCCCGTCGAGGCGCCGCTGGTCTCGCAATCTCCGATGCCCGCGCCGGTTGCGACTCAAACTGCTGCGGCTCCGGCGCTTCCAAGCGCTCCGGCCTTGGCGGTCAAGCCGTCTCCACAATTGATTTCTCCCTCAAATGCGCTTTCTTCTTTGCCGCCCGCGGCAGCGGTTGCCGCGGGTTCAGGAGCGGCGTTGGGGCAAGCCTCTTCTTTGGCAGCGGTTCCTGTCGCGGCGGCGACTCATGCGCTTTCTCTTCCCGCGTCCGTGGCGGCCCAAGCCGTATCCGCAGTTCGCGCGCCTATTTCAAGCCCCGCCGCTATTTCTCAACCGCTCGTCCATTCTCCCGTTTCCACGGCAATTTCCTCGTCCACGGCGAAAGCCTCGGTGGAAGTCTTCAATTCTTCTGCCACTTTATCTCAAGTGACGGTTGCTTCCATTCGCCAGGCCTTGGCCTCTTCCAGCGTCATTGGGTCCAGAGAGTATGGGGTTTCAAAACCAAAGGGGCCAACGCCTCTTCCGCCTTTAAAGAGTTATGCCTTGCCTCCTTTAAGCGCGGTTTCTCCCGCCGATTTCGAAAAGTTTTTGTTGAGCGCTCCTTATTCCGAAGACCCGAAGGGCCTATTGAGGCTTATTAACACCGACGCCCAAGAGCCGTTTCGCTCAAGAGCTTTAAATATCGTGATGAATTTGATGCCGGCAATCGTCATCGATTCGGATCAAATGGGAAAAGAGGCTCATCAAAAGACATTTTTAAAACAGAACTCAGAGGGGCGTTTTGAAGCCACCGTTGCCATTAACCCCAATCCGGTTCTGGCCTCAAAGCGGGAATTTATTTTTGAAGACTGGAAAGCAATGCTTCCGGTGTCGTCTGCCGCCTATCAGACGATGGGGGTCCCGGTTCCGTCGGTTGCGGCTTTAGACCTTTCCGCTCGCCCGGATAAAGTTGAGTCCGGCGATTGGGGAACCAAGACCCAGATTTATTCCGATGGAAGCGAACGCGGAAATTATTCTTCTTTTGAGATGGCGGGCTTTTTGCTCCATGGGCTGTTGGAATTGGAAGCCCAAATTGAGGGCTGGTCGGCGTTTCCCTATCAAGAACAGTCCTATGCCTATTCCGCGCAGATGCTTCTCTACGCCCAGATTAAAGACGGGGCTAAGACCGCGGACTTTCTCGATCCCCAGATGCGGGCTTTGTTTGAGGATTGGCTCAACCATCCGGCGCGGTTTCATGATTTTATCATCCATTCCCTGGCCTCGGGGCAAAATTCACTCTGGGATTTGCGCCATATCGGCCCTTCCCGCCGCGATTATTTTATCCGGAAATCATATGTCGCCTGTCCGAAATCTTTAGGCAAGGAAAACGCGCTCAAAGAGTCGGAGAGTATCGATTCGACTAAAAAAGAAGCGATGTCCTTGGCGAAAGCTCATTTCGTTAGCGAAAGCGATTTTGAACGGGCTCTCAACAGCCTTGATTTTAGGGCTACGGCCATTGAGGCCAACAAAAAAATTCCATCTCGCCGGGAATGCATCAATTATTGGCAGAAGGAGTTCATGGGGTCCAACATCCTCAATCAATTGATGGATGAGGCGGCCTTGGCCGAGAAAAATTTCCGCGAGAAAACAGGAGCGCCTTATGTTCCTTAAAAGAATTGGGAAAAAACTCGGGCTTTTGACGGCAATTTTACTGCTAGGATGTTCGGCGTTCGCGGGTTCGGATAATTCGACTGATTACGTCTCGCCTTGGCGGGATTTCTCCTGCACCTTGCCTAAGGGTTGGGTGGCCTTTAGCGAAAAAGATCAGATGGGTTATGTCGTCCATATCCTGGGGCCGGATGACCCCACCGGGGTTTACCGAACCGGAATTGACATCCACTGGTTTGATTCCAGCCGCCCCGGGTTTGTGCCGCTAACCAAGGCGGTGGAGGGAATGCGCGCATCCGATTCCCTGACCGGGCGCTCTTCCACTTTGTTGCGCGTGGTCAGAGGAGCCGACACTTTCGCTCGAATGTTTGAAATCAATGAAAACCGCTGGCTTCCCAGCGAACGCCTTCCATCGATCAAAAAGCATCTTCATTCTTACGTGGCTATTTTGCCGCGCGGGAGAAGTTATTGGATTATCACTCTTTCCAGCACGCGTTCGGTCTATTTAGATTATCGCGATACCTTTATCGATTTTCTGCGCTCTTTTAATCCCATGGGATACTGAGTTATAATTCAGGAGATGGGGAACTTGAGCCAGAAAAATTCGCAGCCGTTTTCCTACCCGCTTAAACGCGCGTTTGTCGAGCCGGACTGGCGGCGTTTGCCCGGCTATAAAGACGTCTCTTCTTCGGAGTGGGAGAGCGCTTTGTGGCAGCGGCAGCATTCGGTCAAAAATCTTAAAGAGCTTAAAAATGCCCTAGGCGCTTATTTGACCGATGACCTGGCCTTGGAAATCGAGTGCGATCAAAAAGAATATGCGACGATGTCGATGCTGATTCCGCCGCAGATGCTCAACACGATCAATGAAAAAGATTTGCGCCATGATCCCGTGCGCCGCTACATGATTCCGATGATTTCGGATCGCCATTCTGAGTGGCCGAACCACCCAAAGGCCGGGCGAGACAGCCTGCATGAAAGCGAGATGTGGGCCGTTGAGGGCTTGACTCACCGCTATCCCACCAAGGTCCTAGCGGAGTTAATTTCGACCTGCCCTCAATACTGCGGGCATTGCACTAGAATGGATTTGGTCGGCAATTCTGTGCCCCAGGTCCAGAAAAGAAAATTCGAGCTTCTTCCGCAAAAAAGATTTGATCTCATGCTCGACTATTTAAGAAAAACTCCCGCGGTCCGGGACGTGGTCGTCTCTGGCGGCGATATTGCCAATGTCCCAATCGCGCAGCTGGAAGCCTTTGTTTCGTCTTTGATGGATATCCCTAACATTCGCGACATTCGACTGGCATCCAAAGGGCTTCAGGGCCTTCCGCAACATTTTTTGCAGGATGAGGTTTTAAGGGCTTTTGAGCGTCTGGCCAAAAAAGCGCGCGAGCGCGGAGTGGATATCGCTCTTCACACCCATGCCAATAACGCCGCGCAGGTCACTCCCTTGGTCGCCAAGGCCGCAAAAAAGATTTTGGAGCTGGGTTTTCGGGATGTGCGCAATCAAGGGGTCATTTTGCGGGGGGTCAATGCGACGCCGCAAGACCTTTTGGAGCTTTGTTTTACCCTTTTAGATCACGCGAAAATCATGCCTTATTATTTTTATGTTTGCGATATGATTCCTAATTCCGAGCATTGGAGGGTTTCTATTGACGAAGCCCAAAGGCTTCAGCACGATATCATGGGATATCTTCCGGGTTTTGCGACTCCTAGAATTGTCTGCGACGTTCCCTTGGTGGGAAAGAGATGGGTCCATCAAGTCGACGCCTATGATCGGGAAAAAGGGATTTCCTACTGGACTAAAAATTACCGGACATCGATCGAAAAAAACGATCCCGACGCCTTGACCCGGCGTTATGAATATTATGATCCGGTCTATACCCTTTCCGCCGCGGGCCAGGATTATTGGAAAAAACAATCCGTTACCGCCTAAATGTCCGCGCATTTATCGCCTTATAAAATTCCTGGTCTCTTGTTGGTTGAAGGGAAGGCTTTTCCGGATGAACGGGGACTCTTCATGGAAAGCTGGCGAGAAGAGGATTTTGCCGCCGTTCCCGGCGCGCGCTTTGTTCAGGACAATCTTTCAAAATCCCGCCAGGGGGTTATTCGCGGGCTTCATTATCAAAAGCGTCCTTCAGGAATCGGCAAATTAGTGCGTTGCGTTTACGGAAAAATTTGGGATGTCGCCGTTGATATTCGCAAAGGCTCTCCCACTTTTGGACAGTGGGCGGCTCTGGAGCTTTCCGGGGACGTCAATCGGATGTTGTGGGTTCCGGAAGGTTTTGCCCACGGGTTTTGCGCTTTAAGCCTTGAGGCCGCCGTGCTTTACCGGACGACGGGATACTGGTCTCCCGAAAACGAGCGCGGCATCATCTGGAATGATCCGGCGCTCAATATTTCCTGGCCGGTCGAGCATCCGCATTTGTCTTCCAAAGACGCCGAGCTTCCTTCTTTGTCTCAAACTGACAATAATTTCGTCTATATTTCCTGACTCAGAATTCTTCGATATAAGTTTTCAAAATCCTCGGGTATCTGAGATTCAAAGCTCGGCCAGTTTGATTCCGGAATTAAAATTTTAAGCGCGTGAAGCATTAACCGCGGAGCCGCGATAGCGGATTTCCCATAGAGAGAATCCCCCAAGATGGGGTGTCCAATAAAATAGAGATGGGCGCGAATTTGATGTCGCCTTCCGCTCAGGGGCGAAAGCTCCAAAAGAGAAGCGCTCTGGCAACTTTGAAGGGCGCGGTAGAGAGTGCTTGACGGCTTTCCTTCTTTTGAGACCCCGGTTCGCCCGGAGCCGAACAATTTAAGCGGGGCGTCAATAGAACCTTGCCCCTCTAATTTTCCGGAAACTAAGGCCCAATAGGTTTTTTTAATTTTACGGGCTTCAAAAAGAGACGACAATCGGCGCTGGGTTTGAGGGTCCTTGGCGAAAAGACAAACCCCGCTAGTTTCCTTGTCTAAACGGTGAACCGGATAGACGCAATGCCCCAATTTTTCCGAGAGAAGATAATTGAGCGGTTTTTCTTTTAAATTGCGTCCAAAAACGACGGTTTCGCCGCAGGCTTTTGAAACCACGATTAAATGGGCGTCTTCAAAAATGATTTCCATAAAAAAGGGGACAGTCCCTATTTGTTGGGGAACAGCCGCTCAAAAAGGTAGGCGTATTCAAGCGCGTACTCCTTGGCCGCTTTTTTAAGATTGGCGGCAGAGGAGTGTCCGCCGTCGAGGCTCTCATAGTAGAAAACCGGATCCCCCAAAGATTCCATCTTGGCCGCCATTTTTCGGGCATGAGTGGGGGCGACGCGGTCATCATCTTTAGAGCTTAAGAAAAAAACTTGCGGATACTGAACCCCGGGTTTTACGTTTTGATAGGGGGAATAGCGGCTAATAGCTGCGGCCATTTTGGGATCTTTAGGATCTCCGTACTCGGCGATCCAAGAGGCTCCGGCTCCGATGTGGGTGTAGCGCAACATGTCCAAAAGCGGAACCTGGCAAACGACGGCGTTAAAGAGATCCGGCCTTTCCGTAAAAGCCGCTCCGACTAAAAGCCCGCCGTTGGATCCTCCCATGATTCCCAGATGCCGGGGCGAGGTGATTTTTCTTTGGATGAGATCTTTTGCGACGGCCAAAAAATCGTCGTAGGCCTTTTGGCGATGGGTTTTAAGCGCCGCTTCATGCCAAGCCGGCCCAAATTCCCCGCCGCCGCGGATATTGGCGAGCGCGTAGACCCCGCCTTTTCTAAGCCAGATTTTTCCGACGATGCCGGAATAAAACGGCGTCATCGAAATTTCAAATCCGCCGTAGCCGTAAAGAAGCGTCGGGTTTTTTCCGTCAAATTTAATTTGTTTTTGATGGATGATAAAATAGGGGATGGCGGTTCCGTCTTTACTGTGAGTCCAGATTTGTTCGGAGACGAGATTTTGGGCGTCAAAGCGCGCGGGAAGTTTCTTGACGGCCTTAAGCCCCGAGCGGTCTTTGAGATAAAGCGTGGTGGGAGTCAAAAAATCCTGGTAACTGAGGAAAATCGTGTTTGAAAGACTTTCTCCGGAGACGATATCGGTCGCGCCGTTATGGGGGAGTTTGATTTCGCTTAAGGACCATCGAGAATTTTTAAGGCGGCCTTTCAGAATTTGTCCGCGCACGTTTCGAAGAATCGAAAGATAAAGAACGCTTTTGGCCGCAAGGGCGTCTTCGATGGTCTCATGAAATTTGGGGCGATAAACTAGCGACGCGAAACGCTCAGGATGAGCTTTGTCGATATCGGCCATCGGCCAAGAGATGAGATCTCCCCGAAGAAATTTGCCGGAAGGGGTTTTCCAATCGCTTCTCAAAACGGCCAGAGCCAAGCCCTTAAAAAAACCTTTTAAATCCGCGTCCTCGGGAATTGGAATGCGCTTGAGCTTTTGATGGGGTGAAATCCAATAATTAATCGAACGGAAAAAAGCCGGAGTTCTGACGATGACGGCAATGGGGCCGGAGGGGCGGAAATTAACGAAGCCGTAGGCCTCCATGTCGGTTTTCTTTCCTTTAAAAAGAGTTTGGGCTTGGGACAAGGGCGTGTGCCGCTTCCAGAGTTTGACGATTCTGGGATATCCCGAGCTGGTCAAGGTTCCCGGGCCGAAATCGGTTGCGACTAAAATCGCGTCTTGGTTTAACCAAGCCGTTTCGGATTTGGCATTGGGGAGATTAAACCCGTCTTTGACAAAAGAGCGCGAAGGGATGTCAAATTCCCTGACCAATTTCGCGTCGGTTCCTCCATCAGAGAGATTGAGCAGACAGCGGTGATAGATAGGGGGCAGGCGCGGCCGAAACGCCGTTTTCTGAGTCGGCCGCGCACGCTCTTGAGAGGAAGGCAGGCACTCCGCCCCCTGCCAAACCCAGTTTTTCTTTTCTTTCTTGGCGAGTTCGTCGATATCCAGTAGATTTTGCCAATGGGGATGGGGAGTTGAGTAATCGGAAATCAAGGCGCGGCGCCAAACTCCGCGCACGTGTCTGTGGTCTTGCCAGAAATTATAAATCCATTTCCCGCGCAGATTGGGATAGGCAAGCTTGTCCGGAGCTTCAAGGATTTTAAGAATTTTCTCGCGGATGATTTTGTACCTAGGGTCCTGAGCTAAAACCGACAAGGTCTTTTGATTTTGGGCCTTGACCCATTGAAGAGCTTTGGGCGAGTTGGTAGGCTCTAGCCATAAAAAAGGATCGGATGATTGGGTTTTGGCGTTTGGGGCTTGGACAGCCGCGGCCGCTCGCGGGAAAAGAAGGACGGCCGCGATTAGGAGTCTGATCCTCATCAACGGAAGTTTTTAAACTGGATATCTAGGCCGAAATTTCCGTTTTTAAGATGGGCCATCGCCGCCTGAAGATCGTCTTTGGATTTACTGGAAACTCTCAACTGGTCTGCCTGAATCGAGGGGTTGACCTTGAGTTTGGCCGCCTTAAGAGATGCCGACATTTCCTTGGCCTTGTCTGTCGGTATCCCAGATTGAACGGAGACCTCCATTCGGGCCGTTTGCCCCAGGGCCGTTTCCACTTTTTCCTTTTTAAAATTTTTAAGCGGAAGCCCGCGCTTGGCCATTCGCATTGAGAGAACATCGAAAGCCGCCTCGATGCGATTCTCATCTTTTGCGCGAAGAATCAGTTTTTTATCCTTTGAATT
Organism: bacterium; assembly: GCA_021819565.1. Lineage (GTDB taxonomy): Bacteria > Elusimicrobiota > Elusimicrobia > UBA1565 > UBA9628 > JAKAQV01. The sequence continues at coordinate 17,894 of JAKAQV010000014.1, forward strand.
AAGCTCGATAGAGGCCTGGGCGTCTTTAAAATCAAAGCGGTTGGCGATTTCTTTCATCGCGACCTGAATGGACTCCGAAACTAGGTTTAAATCCACTTCGCTGACGACATCAAAAGAGTAATCTTGGGCCATAGGCCCATTGTATCACTTCCTCGCCCGCTTCCCAAAGGACCCCAAAAAGGGACAGTTCCTTTTTTCTTTTCACCTTGTCATCCCATTATCCCTGCGCCTGCATGAGCAGTTGCGACTAAAGGCTAAAAAAACCTTTGATTCCAGATACGAGAACGGCATTGACGTGGCCAAAGAGAATGTCAACTTGCATCTGAACGGGAATTTTTTGGGCGTCATCAGTCAGCCAGACCTGGAGTTTGCGGCCTTTTTGGACAAAGATGCCATGCTTGCGAACCAGGGGTTCGACTAACACCGTGTCAAAGGTCCCGGCGGGAACGGTGATTTTTTCTTTTCGGAGCACTCGAACCAAGAGCGGCCAGTTTTTCTTCGTATTGACATTGACAAAAACGTTTTTCCCGGGAGTCAGGGTTTGAGAGCGAAGATAATAGAGGCTTGAGAGAATGTCTTGAATGTGGGGGATAATCGTTCCCGTTGAATAGGAAACACTTCCGGTCTTTGAGACTGTTTTGGCTAAAAAAGAGTGGGTCTCATGGTTAAAAAAGACCCATTCGTCTCTAAAAAAATGTCCTTCTCTCAAATTTTTTGAATATCCTAGGGAGGAAAGATTGGTCGCGTCCATCCAAGACTCGTTGAGATCGCGGACCTTGTAGAAGACGTCGCAAAAAGAGTTTGAGTGTGCCCGGCTAATTATGTGGTAAGCCGGTTTTTCGGCAAAAGAGACTTTTTGGGCGACTTCCAGGGAAGCCTCGCCGACATTGACCGGGCCCCAGGAGATTTCAAATTTTAAATTTTCAGGAAACACGGTCAAAGCGGCTAACGGAACGCTTGAAACAGCGAGCTCGGGCTTTTCTAATTTGTGGATATCCGATAATGTGGAAGAGGAAATCAGAGGGAGCTTTAGTTCTGCGGCAGAGCCTGGCAAGGAAATTAACAACAGCAAAAAAGAGAGTTTTTTCATTAGCCTCATTCTCCAAGTATTTTTCATCCCAGAAGCGCTTTTTCCCAGATTTCTTGTCCCTGGGTGATTTTTAATTTGATGGCTAGAGCGTATAACTCTCCGGATAAGGCCTCTTTCCAGCCAATGGGTAAGCGAGTCGCGTCTTTAAGCGTGGTCAAAAACGCTCGTCCTGAGCGCATGGTCTCAATAGCTCTAAGTTCCTCAATTTGATAGGGGTGAT
>JAKAQV010000015.1 GCA_021819565.1 bacterium
CGGGGATTTCTTTTAGAGAAGATCTTAAAGAAATGAATTATCTCTGCCAAATCGGAGGCGTTCCGCCTGTGGAGGAAGAAGAGGTTTTAAAATTGATTCCCGAGGGCGAGCTCAATAAATTAAACGAGGCGATGGTCTATGCCGTGATGGCTTCTATTGAATGCGCGCGGATGAGCGGCATGGAAATAGATTGGGTCAACGGGAAACGAGATACCCCGGTTTTGTGGGACACGGGGGTTATTATCGGCTCCGGCATTGGCGGCATGGACACGATTCTTGATTCCTTGGCCCCGGTCGTCTTTGACGCCAAAAACCAAGAGCCGGGGCGTGGGACCGCTCCCATGGGAACCGATATCGTCCCGCAGGTGATGTCTAGTTCCATTTCAGTCGCGGTCGGGAAATTTTTAGGCGCCGGCGGACAAACGAGCTCTAATAGTTCCGCCTGCAACACCGGGACGGAAGCGATTTTCGATGCCTGGAAAAATATTCAGTTGGGCTACGCCGAATCCATGTATGCCGGGGGGGCCGAGGGCACGCATTACGGCAGTTGGTCCGGCTTTGACGCGATGAGAGACGTTCTTTGTTCCAAATATAACGAGGCTCCGGAAAAAGGCTCCCAACCGATGGGAGCGGGGGCCTGCGGCTTTGTCCCTTCCGGCGGCGCCGGAGTTTTGAGACTCGAAAGCCTGGAATCGGCGCAAAAGCGCGGGGCGAAAATACTTTGCGAACTCGTCGCCGCCTATTGCAATTCCGGCGGCCAAAGAGACGGGGGCACGATGACTTTTCCAAATCCCGAGGGGGTTGTTCGCTGTATCCGAAAAGTCATTGAGGATTCAGGAGTTTCTCCGTCTAAAATTTCTCTCATCAACGGGCACTTGACCTCGACTGCCGCCGATCCGCGCGAGGTGGGAAGTTGGCTAAAGGCCCTGGAACTTGATCCCGCGAAATTTCCCTTGATTCAATCGACCAAATCCATGATCGGACATTCCTTGGGCGCGGCGGGGGCCTTGGAATCGGTGGCGGTGGTCGACCAAATAGTCAATTCATATGTTCACCCCTCGATTAATTCCGAGAAGGTTCACCCCGAGATTCAGAAAATATCCGGGAGTATTCCTCATCAAAAAATGGACCGGAACTTGGAGTATGTGATTAAGGCTTCCTTCGGCTTTGGAGACGTCAATGGATGTCTCTTGTTTAAGCGCTGGGAATCTTGATGCCCGGCTTAAACCTCCATTTTACCGCCTGGAGCGCTTTTAAAGCCTTAATCGGCCTGATTTTGAGTTTACTTGGAGCCTTTTATATTCGCCTGGGAAAAAATGAAGGGGAACCCGAGAAGCTGTTCATTGGCCTTGCCTTGATTCTCGTCTCAATTTTTCTGTTTTAGCGAAGCTTTTTTTCGTAAGGCGCGAATCTCGGGAGGAACATCTTCCAGTTTTATCTCGGCTTGGGAGGCGAGAATTAATATTCGCTCAACGGTATGCTCAAGCTCGCGGACGTTCCCGGGCCAAGAATAGGCTTTGAGAGCTGCGGCCGCTTCCGGAGAAAAGCGTTTGGCGCTTCCCGATATCTTCTTTTGCGCTTTTCTTAAGAAGTGTTCGGCCAGAGGCAGAATATCCTCGGGGCGCTCTCTGAGAGGCGGAATTTCAATCGGAAAAACCTTAAGGCGATAATAAAGATCGTCTCTAAATTTCCCGCTTTCCACCAGTTGTTCCAAATCCTTGTTTGAGGCCGCGATGAGTCGGCCGGAAACCTTGATCGGATGATTGTCTCCAACGCGCCGGATTTCTCCTTCTTGCAGCGCCCGCAGGAGTTTGACTTGAAGAGCGGGCGTTGTCTCGCTAATCTCATCTAAAAACAAGGTGCCTTCACAGGCCTCTTCAAAAAGCCCCCTTTTGTTTCTATCGGCTCCCGTAAAAGAGCCCTTGACGTGGCCGAAAAGCTCGCTTTCAAGCAGCCCTTCGGGCAAGGCTCCGCAATTGATGGCTACAAAAGAGCCGTGGCGTCGGGGGCTTTGCTCGTGAATTGCATGGGCGATTAACTCCTTGCCGGTTCCTGATTCGCCTAGAATTAAAACAGTGGCCTCGGTTTTGGCGACTTTGTTGACCATTTCGAGTATGTTTTTAATCTTGGGGCTAGAGTAGACGATTCCGCTAAAGCTATATTTGTCTCGAATTTCAGAGCGGAGATTCTCCACTTCGGCGATTAATTTTTGATGTTCTAGGGTTTTTTTGATGGTCAGTTCCAATTCTTCGGAGTCGACGGGTTTCGTGAGATAATCAAAAGCGCCGGCCTTGATAGCCTTGACCGCGCTGTCAATGGAACCGTGTCCCGTGACGACGATGACTTCTATCCTGGGATCATATTTCTTAACCCGGCTCAGGACATCCATCCCATCCATGTCGCCGAGCTTAAGATCCGTGATGACGATGTCGGGGTTTTGGCTTATTTTTTCGCATCCCTCTTGGCCCGATTTAGCCGTTTCCACTTCGTAGCCGCGGTTTCTTAGCTCAAGCGTGGTGAGCGTATTAAGAGAAATATCGTCTTCAACCAAGAGAATAGCGGGTTTTCTCAATTTAACTCTCCAAGTAGGGAAGCCAGACGGTAAATACGGTCCCTTGCCCCATTCTTGTGTCGACCTCAATTCTTCCTCCATGGGCGACTACGATTCTTTTCGCGGTGGGGAGCCCCAATCCCACTCCTTGGCTTTTGGTGGAGTGAAAGGGCTTAAAGATTTTCGCTTTTTCTTCTTCTGAAATGCCCCGGCCGGTATCGCTGATCGCGAAATAGGCGAAGTTTTCGGAGTGGCCGGAACGGATGGTCAGGGTTCCTGTGCCTTCCATCGATTGGATGGCGTTTAAAATCATATTCCATAAAACCTGTAGAATCTGGTCGGAGTCAAACAAGAATGGATAGAGGTTCGGGTCGAGAGAAAGCGCCAATTTGATATTAGAGGACAGATTTTGATTTTGGGTTATAAGATCAACGGTCGTTTTTATCAGGGAGTTCAGATCGGAGGATTTCCTTTTGAGCGTTCGCGGCCGCGCGAATAAGAGGAGTTCGTTGAGAATCTTATTGAGGCGTTGGCTTTCGCTCTCGAGGATTTTGACGATGGGTTCCTTGTCGGATAATTTTAAATCGCGCTGCAAGAGTCGTTTTGAAGCCATTGAAATCGAGCTGAGGGGGTTTCTAATTTCATGCGCGACGGCGGCCGCCATTTCTCCCAGATCGGCCAAGGCTTCGGTTTGGGCAATCTTCTCTTCCAGTTCCCTGTGCTTGTGGATATCGGTGGCGCTGGAAATAAAGCCAATTATTTTGTCGGAGCCGTCCCGCACGGCTGAAATGGTTAGGATAAGCGGGATTTCTCGTCCATCCTTGGTCCGGTTGATGATTTCTCCTCTCCAAAATCCGTGCGCGGGAGCCAATATCTTTTCCCACATATACCGGTAGAATTCATCGCTGGAATGCTGAGAGCGCAGAAAGCCGGGAGTTCTGCCTATTGCCTCTTCTCGGGTGTAGCCATAATAATGGGTAAAGGCGTCGTTGACGTCTAAAATCATTCCGTTGGGGCCGGTGTAGAACATGATATCATGCGAAGCCCTAAATCCGGTTCTCAATATCTCCGCCAATCTCTGATCTCTTTCAGAACGCCCAATTTCTCGTCCGATGCCAAAAAGAACTTTTTTCCCTTTGTGAACTACCAGGCAACCCCGGACTTCGACTTCGACCGGAGAGCCGTTTTTGTCGCGCATGAGAAGCGTAATCTGATTCGTCCCTTGGCGCAAGAGCGTTTCCGTATATTTTTGGCTAATGGGTTTTTGCTTGGGGGCTATATAGAAATCATAAATAGACCGGCCAATGAGTTTTTCCCGCGGGACTCCGAGTCTTTCACAGAGAGTTTCGTTGGCCATGAGAATGGTCCCATCCGGATTTCTAAGCATGACAAAATCGGGAGCGTGATCTAGAAATTCGATAAGCTCATCGGCGCAATCTTTAAACAAAGAGGGGGCTTTCATTGAAATAGTCTTTCTCATCTTTTAGCAAATTATAAACACTGTAAACGTTAAAAACATCTGCTAAACTTTTAATTGATATCCCTATGGCGAAAATAGAGCAAGGACTTACTTTAGAGACCCAGCAGCGCCTTTCTATTATGGGGCGCATGCGGATGGCGGATTTAATTGAGATGCCGGAAAAGGATTTCGCCTCTGAAGTGGCGAAAATAGAGAAAGACGATCTTTTTCGCAAGCTCTATTTCGGAGATGGAAAGATTTTGCCCGCGTTTCAAAGGCAAAAGTGGCCCTCCGGAGAACTGCACTCCTCTTTTTATGAAATTGACGAGAGGACCACCGCAGGAATGGGAGAACGAGTCCCTGTCGAAAAATTGGCGGTGGAACAAGACTTGGCGGTGGCGGCGATCCGGAAAATGGGCCGCGAAAATTTCGAGAAATATTTTTTAAGGGGTCAGGGAATCACTCTTGAGGAAATATCAAAACGGGTGGGCTTTTCAAAAGAAGAAGTTCTTGCGATCCATGATTTTCTGCTGGATGTCGAGATTCGTTCCGAGTTTGAAGTTCCAACATCGGCTCCATCCAAGGCCCCAGACCGCCCAGCGGCCTGTGTCGCGCATTTAAAAGTTTTGGAGGGGGAAGTTCGTTTTGAGTTTTACGCCCCTTATTGGGCGAGAGGTCTCTACCACATTCGTTATGAGCTCATTGACGGCTGGAAAACGACAGCTTTGTCTCCTTCGGAAAAGGCGCGGCTTCCCTCATTAATTAAGCGAATCGAAGCGCTGAATTTAAGGCAAAGCGCCCTGTATCGGGTTTTTGAATCCTTATCGAAAATTCAAATAGAGTATTTGTCCTCTCGCCGGGTCGAAAATCTGCGCCCGATAAGTCTCAGAGGCTTGGCGCGGCGTTTAGATTTATCACCCTCGACCATTAGTCGGTCGCTTTCTCATCGTTCGGTGCGACTTCCCTGGGAGAAAGAGGTTCCGCTGATTTCTCTCCTGCCTGGAAGGCGCCGGGTTTTGCGCGAGCTCGTTGAAATTTGGATAAGGGATTTCCCGGCCATGACCGACGCTGAAATTGCCTCAAAATTAAAAATGGAACGCGGTATTTCCGTTTCCCGGCGAACCGTCAATTCCGTGCGCCATCAAATCGAGAAGTTAAAGTCTACAAAGACTGTTTAGTTGAGGGTGTCGTGGAAGCGCTCAACGGCGAAAATGGCGACCAATGTTCCGATCAAGGCTATCGCCGCCAAGTTTTCCCAAAATACCACGGAGTTTCCGCCCTTGAGCATGATGTTTCGCATCAAGGTCACGAAATATTTCAGCGGATCGAAATAGCTGACCCAGCCGATTAGAGGCGGCAAATTGTCGACCGGAAATGCGATGCCGGATAATTGCATGGCCGGAAAAAGAAAGATAAAACTTGCCATCATCGCCTGTTGCTGATTTTGGGTGATTGTCGAAATAAAAAGCCCGATGGTCACGCTGGTGATGACAAAGACAAGGCCTGCGAGTCCCAGCATCCATATCGGGCCGCGCTCGGGCACGCCAAAGACCAGTATCCCGGCGGAAATGACCAGCGTAAAGACGATGATTCCCATGACGACAAAAGGGATGGTCTTGCCTAAAAGTATTTCCCATCCTTCAATAGGAGCCGATAGAATGGTTTCCATGGTTCCAATTTCTTTTTCGCGGGCGAGAGACATGCTGGTCAAGATAATGGTCAGGATGCTGAGAATCAGCCCGGAAATAGAAGGAACCATAAAGTGGGCGGTTTTTAATTCCGGATTATAAAGAGTTCGGATTGAGAAGCTAAACTGAGGCGCGGGGTCTTTGTCGGCTTGCCGGATAACCGAAGACAGATAGGCATTGATGATGCGCGCCCTGACGCTGTCGGAGGCGTCGATGAGAATTTGAAGGTTCGCCGTTCCGCGCTTGGCGTCTCTGCCAAGCCCGTTTTCGGGGGCGACTAAAATCGCTTCCGCCTCCCCGGATTTGGCCCACTGATAAGGGTTGTTTCCGCGAACCTTGGCGGGGATAAACCATCCCGAGGCCTCCGCGCGAGTCGTTATTTCCCGCAAGAGAGGATCGGGTTTGCCAAAGACGGCAAGGCGAATATTTCTCATCTCGGTGCGAATGGCCAGACCGAAGACAATGAGTTGCAAGCTTGGCAAAATGAAGATAAGAACTCTCATCCGGCGGTCTCTTAAGCCTTGAGCGAATTCTTTTTTTAAAAATCCAATTAAGGTGAAATTCATGGCTCAAGATCTCGCTTAAAGCCCTTAATGGAGCCGATAATGAGCAAGGCTGTCAATAAAGACAGCATCGCAATGGCGGTTTGGAGGTCTAGAAAATTGGAGCCGCGTAAAAAAACCGGACGCAGTATTTGCATAAACCATCGAACAGAAAGAATGGAGGTCAAATATCGAAAGAAAATTGGCATGTTCTGAACCGGGAAAATAAAGCCGGAGAGAAGAAAGGCGGGGAGTAGTCCGGTGGTAATCGCGATTTGCATGGCCAATTGTTGTTGGCGAGTCAGAACCGAAATCAAAAGTCCTTGAGCCAAGGTCGCGGACAGAAAAGCCAGAGTTGAAAAGGACAATAATAGATAACTGCCGTTCATCGGCACGCCGAAGATGAAGCGGGCGGCTATAAAGACAAGCAAAACTCCCCCGATTCCCAAAACGGCATAGGGGGTTAATTTTCCCAAAATAATTTCAGAGGGCTGAACCGGGGTCGACAGCAGCATTTCCATCGATCCATTTTCCCATTCGCGGGCGACTGTTAAGGCGGTCAGTAAAATCGAGATAAGGCCATTGATGACCGCGATAAGGCCCGGAACAAAAAACCAGTGGCTGTTAAGCTCCGGGTTGAACAGATAGCGAACTTTTTCCTGAACTTTGGGCGGAGGGATTCCTTTTTGCGGAAGTTGAGAATTGAAAGAATCTTCAATGCCCGATAGATACTCGCTGATTATTCCCGAGACGAGATTGTCGGCGCCGTCTAGGACGATTTGGGCGCTTTCGGTTTTTCCAGCCGCCAGATGCCGTCCGAATTTCGGGTTGATGATCAGAATCGCTTTTTCTTTCTCGGTATCGAGTCTTTGAAGAGGATCTTGGTCTAAAGGAAGAGGGTCGGTCTTAAAATATCCGGAGCTTTGAAAAACATCCACGAGATTTCGCGAAGCGATAGACAAGTCTCCGTCAAAGACTCCGATATGAATATTCTTGATGTCATAATTGATTGCAAAACCAAAAAAGATGAGAAGCGCGATCGGCAGCCCAAGCGCGAGCGTCAGGGTGAAGGGATCTCTCAAGAGGTGGCGAAATTCCTTTTTGGCTATCGAGTAGGCCCTGGAAAAATTAAAGCCGCTCTTTTTATTCACGCGAACCCTCGATAAAACGAATGAACACATCTTCCAGGGAAGGGCTTATTTGCCGCGCCTCGGAATTGATTTCTCTGGACAAGTTCGCTAAATTGGCGTCGGGCCCGGGCCTTAGTTGAAAGTGCCAAAAAAGCCCGTGCGGCTCTAAATTTTTAATTTCTTTTCGGCTCAATAAATTTTTCTTCCAATCTTTGTTGGTGGGATCCGGGCTTTCCACTTCGTAGAGGGGCTCGGGGAATGCTTGCGATTTAAGATTCTCCGGAGAGTCCAACGCGATGATTTCTCCGTTTCTCATCAGGCTGATTCTGCCGCATTGTTCGGCTTCGTCCATATAATGGGTCGTGACAAATATCGTTTTGCCTTTTGAGGCGATTTCGCGAATTAAATCCCAAAAGGCGACTCTGGCGGCCGGAGAGACGCCAGCCGTAGGCTCATCAAGAAAAAGAATGTCCGGATCATGAATCATCGAGACGGCCAAGGCCAGGCGCTGTTTAATTCCGCCGGAGAGGTCTTGAACCAGCATGCCGGGAGAAGAGTCAAAGCCTATTTCCTTAAACAAGGTTTGCGCGCGCTCCTTGATTTTGGATGGATCTAGTTTTCGAAGGCTGGCGGCAAAGGCGATATTTTCCTCCACGCTTAAATCGTTATAAAGCGTAAAGCGTTGAGACATGTATCCCACTTTTTTCTTGATGGGCTTAAGCCCGTCATGGGGACTCAGTCCCGCGATTTTAATTTCTCCCGAAGTCGGCTTTAAAAGCCCGCAGAGAACGCGAATCGTGGTCGTTTTTCCCGCGCCGTTGGCCCCCAAAAAACCGAAAATCTCTCCTGGCTTAACCGCAAAGGACACATTATTGACGGCGGTAAAATCTCCGAAGCGAACGATTAAATGATCGACTTCGACCGCGTATCCATTCATGGCATTTTCGCGTGCCGGATAAATAATTCCTCAAAAGTCTTGACCTGTTCTTGGGCGAGCACTTCTCTGGGGGTTCCGGAGGCAATCTTTTTTCCGGATTCTATTAGGTGCACGTTCCCGCACCGGGCGGCTTCGTCCATGTAGGATGTCGAGGTCAGGATGAGCAGATGGCTTTCTTCGACTAAGCGGTAAAGGAGATCCCAGAAATCGCGCCGACTGATGGGGTCGACTCCAGTCGTCGGTTCGTCTAAAAGAAGAATCCGGGGAGAGGGAAGAAGCGCGCACATAAGGCCCAACTTTTTATACATTCCTCCGGAAAGATGCCCCGCAGGGCGATCGGCGAATGGGGCCATGCGAGTGATCTGTAAAAGCTCTTGCCGGCGGCTCTGATAATCTTTTTCCTCAAGTCCATAGAGGTCTCGAAAGAAATCCAGATGTTCGGAAACGGAGAGGTCTCCATAAAGGCTTTGACTTTGAGGCATATAAGCCATCGCGAACCGAACTTCTTTTTGAGAATAGCTTTGACCAGAGCTCTTAAATGTCAGTTCTCCCTCATCGGGGTGAAGCAGCCCCATGAGAATGCGCATTAAGGTGGTCTTCCCGGCTCCATCGGGGCCGATGAGTCCATGGATGGTGGAAGACTTAAAAGAGAGGGAAATCTTGTTTAAGGCTTGATTAGGGCCAAGCCTTTTGCTGATGCTTCGCAATTCGATAGAGAGATTGTCCATCTCATAAACCTAGGGCTACCTCGATAGGCATCCCGGGTTTTAATATTCCTTGGGGATTATCGAAGGCGACCTTGATTCCAAAAACCAAACGCGCGCGCTCTTTTTCCGTCTGAACGTTTTTAGGAGTAAATTCCGCTTCGGGGCGGATGAATTCAATATGGCCGGGGAAAGCCCTTCGGTTTAATTCCGGCAAATATCCCGTCGCTTTTTCTCCCAAGGAGAGTTTGGCCAGCATCGGTTGAGGCACGTAGACATAGGCATAAACGGAGTTAAGATCGGCCAAGGTGAGAATGGTTTCTCCCACTGAAATATAATCTCCCGGATCTCGCGGGCGATAAAGGACCGTCGCGTTCATGGGGGAACTGATATCGCACCAATTCAGCCGCAACATCGCCTGATTGTATTCGTTGGTCGTGTGATCCAACGCCTCTTGGGTCGCGGAACCCTTGCGGAAAAGCTTGGTGATGCGGTTGAAATCAGTCTGGGCTAGTTGTGCGTCTAATTTGACGTCTTCGCAAGAGAGTTTGGCGAGCGGCTCTCCTATTTTGACGATGTCTCCTTCCTGGACGAAAACTTCCGAGATGTTGGACGCCACCCGGGGCGCGATGTCGATTTCAGTGGCCTCGATTGTTCCCGCGTAGAGAAAGGATTGGCGGGCGCTTAATTTCCAGATGATGAACCCGATCAAAAACAAGGCCAAAAGGGTTAAAAGGGGCTTTTTATTTTTCATTTTTTTCTCCGGCGATGTAATCTAAAGTCGCGATTTGAATGGAGGTCTGAGCTTGCGTGCGCGCGGCTTGAATAGCGGCTTCAAGTTCCCTTAAATCCGCGTCTTGAACCTCCACAATCGTAATGTGTCCGGCTTTATAAGCGGAGTAGACCAGACGCGCGAGTTCGGAAGTCTCGGCGGTGGTTTCAGCGTCTATTTTGTTCTGGTCTTTTAATTGCGCGAGTTGATCGCGGGCTTTGAGATAGTCGCGCTCCAGATTTTCGTAGGCTTCTTCTTTTTGTTGGCGCGCCGCTTCCGCCATTTCCTTATCCTGTTTTGATTTCTCCGCGCTTTTTCCGGCTTCAAAAAGAGGGACGCTGGCCATGACTCCGACGGTATTTTGATAGAGGTAGGTCGGGTTTATGTCGACTGCGACATCAGGGTAGGTGTAATAGGAGCGGGCCGAAAGCTGAATTTTAGGCAAAGCTTGCGCCGCGTCGGCTTTAGCCGCGAGCTTTGACGATTCTTCTTGCATCGCGAAAGCCTGTATTTCCGGATGGGCGGCGTCCGGAGAAGATCTAAAAAGCGGCAATTCTTCTTGGGTGGGCGGATCGAGTTCTACAACCGCGGTGGCCGGTTTCACTTCCCGGGGCATGTGTTTATAGGTAGAGATTGAAACTGGGCGCGTTAAATCAAAAGATTGAGGGGTTCCCATAAGGGTAAAAATTTCTCTAAGAGAAGAAGCGAGATCGGCTTGTGCCTGCCGAAACTCGCTTTGGCGCAGAAGAACGTCTTGATGCGAGGTCAAAGCGTCGATTTTTGACGAAGTTCCGCCCCTATACCGGGTGTGGATGTCGTGATATTGAGCCAGCGATAAAGATAGGGAATCAGCCAGCAGTTTTGTTTGTTCCAGGGCGAGTTGCGCTTGAAAATAAGCGAGCCTGGCCGCGAGGATGACTTCTCTTTTTTGGAGATCGACTTGATCTTGAGCGGAATGGGCCAAGGCCAGCTGGCTTTTCCAATAATGATAGAGAGAGCCTTCATCCCATAGGGTGTAATCAAGCTCGGGGCCTATCGCGGTATTGACATGGGTCCCAAACGGGACTTTAAGCGCGCCCAATTGGACATCCGGAATAGCGGTTGCATATCCCCAATTCCCTTCTAAGGTCAGACGCGGCATCACAAAAGAATATTGGACATTGGCCCCGTGTTGGGCCGCTTGGCCTTGCGCTTGGGCCGCCGCCACCGCATGGGAATGATGGAGGGTGTTTTTTTCAACCTCGCTTAACGTGAGCGAAATTTTTGTCGGATATTGAGAATGCGCTAGAGAGGGGAAAGTCAGTGCGAAAACAAATAAATAAAACAAATTGTTTGGAAATCTCATATGGAGAAATCTTACCATTTTAAACTTTTTGAGATTTTGTCGCATTTTTTGCCCAGCGCGTCATTTTGTCGAGAGTTTCCGCGCTTAAAGCGTCTTTCAGCTTAGGAAATATTTCATGTTCTTCGTAATCCAAATGGCGGCTTAGTTCGTCTTTAAGAGAAGAGACAACATGTCGGATGGAGTAGATTTGATCCGAATCGTCGGATGAGGCGATGGCGCCTAGAAGGTGGGTGATGGATTTAAGCGAACGGTGGCCTTCCGAAATAGATTTGCGCAAGGGCGCGCTGATTTTGGAAGATGCGTCTAAAGGCCGGGCCGACAAGATTTTTTCAAGCCGTAAGAGGCGTTCAATGACGCGGCTTTCCGCTTCTTCGTGTCTTTCAAACGCGATAAGAAATTTTTTCAAGGCTTCAACCAATAACTTTCTGTCCGTTGAGAGGCGATCATCGAGTCCTACCCCTTGCGGTTCCCCCAGGATATTTTCCGCCGCCTTAAGCAAAGCTCTTAACTCGGCGTGGTCTTTCTCTAAATGTTCGATTAAGTTCATATGAGCCCCCTGTCGACATTGGAGAAGGGAGTCCAAACTGGCCAATGATTTCCAGTATCCGCTCTGGCCTTCCCCAATCGCTCCAGACAACCCCTCTCATCGGAAGGACGTTGATTTGATGGGCGTTGACTTCAAGTATGTCTTTTGAAAAATCCAGCGGCGCGATGCGCTGGTAAAAATTTTCCGCTTCTTCTTCGGAAATTCCCGAATCGAGGGAAGAAAATATTTCCTCAAAATGGCGAATTAAATCTGGTTTCACCGCCCGAGCCAATTCCCACAGCGTTTTGGCTTTAGAGACGGTAATCATGGTGTTCCATAGAGCTCCGCGGTTCCACAGCCTAGAGGCTTCTTCCATGGGGGGCTTTTCTCTAAACCGGGACACGGAAAGAATAGAAGAATCATTGATGGAATTTCCCGTCTCTATCCATCCATAATCGGTTTCGGGGCTTGTCGCCTGCGCGGCCAATAAGAGGGGATTTTGCGGGTTATCTTTCACGAAGCGAACCGCCAAACGCAGAAATTTAGAAAAAACGCGCTTGGGCGCGACGAAATGATCGGAGGGAAGAATAGATACGATGGCTTCCGGGTTTCGGGGCAGGATATGGGCAAGGGAGTAAAGGATTCCGATCCCAGTTCCCAAATTTCGGGGTTGTTTAATCACGCGCCCAAGTTTGGCGTGGGGGGGGATAAATGACAATTGGCTTTTGCCCACGATAGTCAGGACTTGATTGAGAGAACTGACGTCAAGCGCGCGGCTGATGGTCTTTTCAACCATCGTTTGAGAGCCCCCTAAAGCGCAAAACTGTTTCGGACATTCCCGCCCGAACCAGTTTTTGATGGCCGAGCTTAACCGACTTCCTTCTCCGGCGGCAAGAACAATCGACCAAGGCGTTGTTTCCATGCCTATTGTTCTCGCAACACTTTGTCCTAGCTCCATTTTCCTGCGCTGAATTGGAATTTGTGTTGCAGAGAAGTCGTTAGGGACAGGACACGAGAGCTTAAGCCGCACCTAAGAAGGAGACAATTTATGAAAGACCATTTAACGGACCCAGGGATTGCGGAAAAATCGGCGGAAAACGCCCAGATCAAGCAGCATTGTCCGCCTAAGCGCATTTTGGTCGCTTTGGACCCCTCTCAGGCTTCCGCTATCGCTTGGGAAGAGGGCTTGATTTTCTCGAAGATTTGGAAGGCAAAGATAGAAGGGGTTTATGTCCAACCCTGGCTTTGGGCTGGCAATAGCGAGTTTGGATACGCAGATCCGCAGCTGACGGCGAAAACCTCCGAAGAAACCGTTGAGCGCTTGCGGAAAAATTTAGGGATTAAAGAGAGAATTGTTTCTCTTCCCGGAGATCCAATCGAGGAAATTGTCCGTTGGGCTCATTCAAATCGCTTTGATTTAATCGTTCTTGGCACCCAGTCGCGCTTGGGTTTGGCCAGGGCGTTTCATTCCTCGGTGGCGGAGGCGGTGGTCCGAAAAAGCCGGGTTCCGGTTTTAATCGCGAAAAAGCCCGTTAAAAAGCCCGAGCGGATACTAGCCCCTTATGACTTAAACAGTCGTTCCGTTTTCGGGCTTGAGTTCGCCGCTGCTTGCGCGAAATCCATGGGAGCGGGATTGAATATTTTTCATGTGGCGGCCACTCCGAGCGTGGAATTTTCCGGAGACTTATCCCATATCAAAAAAACGGTCTTGAGTGGCCTCAAACGCCTGCCAGACTCTCAAAGGCCGCAGAAAATCGAAGCCCAAGTCGCTTGGGGAAAGCCGATCAATGAAATACTCAAGGCTTCCCTGGAGTCGGATCTCGTCGTTTTAGCCGCGCGCTCTCGCGGGTTTTTGGAAGATATGATTTTGGGAACGACGGCGGAAAGGGTGATTCGCTATAGTGAATCTTCGGTTTTAGCGGTTCCGGAAATTTCTTCGGAGAAGTCAAAGAGTTGAGGCCGTTGGAGCTAAGATGAACTTTTTTACGGAAGTCAAAGCCGAGCATCGCGCCTTGGAAAGAATTATTGAGCGCTTGGAAGTCGCCGTGCGGATTGAAGGAATCGGCGCATGGGGACGGATTTGGGGAGTCTTGGCTATTCTTCTTCCAATTTTGGAAATTCATGAAGAGATGGAAAATTCTCTCATTGAGAAAGAGTCGTATTTGAAAGAGCCCGGAGCCGCAGTTATTTTAGACGCGATTGAAGAGCAGCATCTTCATTTAAAGCAACTAATCGAACAAATTAGCAATCTCCCGCTTCAGCCGGGGCCAGGCCCGCTGAGCCGGTTGCGAAAATGGTCCAAGGAATTGGTCGCGCTTTTGCGCGCTCACTTTAAAGTGGAAGAAGAGCGCCTTTGGCCTCATTACGCTCGGACGATGAGCCGTTCTTTGGGGCGCTCCATGGGGAGACGCATAGAGTCTAATACCCAGGGGGTCGAGAAGATTATTAAGAAAAAATGGGACAAAGGGCAAAGTATTTCTTGAACAAGGGAAATTTATGAAGGCAAAAGACATTATGCGAAGAAATGTCGTCACCGTTTCGCCGCTCGTGACCGCCAAGGAGTTGTCGGAACTTCTCACCAAACACAAGATTACGGGCGTTCCCGTCGTCGATAGTCATGGGGCGTTGATGGGGGTCGTCTCTCAGACCGATATCGTGAGAAAACAAGCGCGGTCTGAAAAAGACGATGCCTTGGATTTTTACCGCGACGTGATGCCCCTTTTTGATTCAGTTTCAAGGGTCAAAGACGAGGTGACGGTTTTTGATTTAATGACCCCGGCGGTTCTCTCGGCCGATGAGGAAACTCCGGTCGGGGATCTGGCTCGGCAGATGCTCGCCAGACGAATTCACCGCTTGCCCATTACCAGGGATAAGCGCTTGGTCGGCATTGTGTCGACCATGGACATTTTAAGGGCTTTTGTGGAGATGGAAGACTCTAAGGGTGAGGCGGCAGGCTGATGGTAAACTCGCTTCCTTTGCCCAGTTCCGAATGGACGTAGATTTCTCCTCCCATGGCGCGCACGGCTTGTCGGCAGAAGGTGAGTCCCAGGCCGTTTCCTTGAATCAAGCCTTCCCGACGGGCTTCGGCCTGGTGGAAACGGTCAAAGAGGGTTTTCATTCCGTCCTGGGAAATCCCGATTCCGTTGTCTCGAACGGATATCTTGTCTTTATCCGTCAAGGAGATGGAAATTTTCCCTCCGCGCGGGGTAAATTTAAGGGCGTTATTAAGAAGATTCTGAAGGGTTCTCTCCAGAAGATTTTCATCGGCGAAAACGGTTTCTCTTTCGCCGATGGATACCTCAATAGAGATGTTTTTGGCTCGGGCGAGGGAAACTTCATCCTCGATGACGCTCTGAACCAGGGGGGAGAGAAGTATTTCTTTTTTGGATACCGGCATCACCCCTTCGTCTAATTTGGCGATATCTAAAAATAGGTCCAGAAGTTCCATCATGCGTTTTCCGGAACGGAGGCTGATATCAATGAGTTCGATTTCTTTCGCGCTTAATGGCCTTGTCCCGGACACCTCCCGAATGACTTGAAGGACCGCCGATATGTTGGAGAGAGGAGCGCGCAGATCGTGGGCGATCATGCGCCGCCATTCCTCTTTTCTTTTGGACAGCTCTTCTTCGCTTTCAATTTTTTTTGTTTCCATGTTTTTCATTCCGCTGATCTTCTAAGAATTTCAGAGCGAATTTCATCAAGAAGCGCCCGCGCGTTCGATTTAAAGGCGTGCTGGCCAAGAATCAATGGAGCCCAGCCCTTGGGTTTGGCCTTGAGGCGATAGATGATTTTGGATTGGCCTTTGAACGGGGACAATTCCCAGGAGCCTTCATAGATTGAAAAGCTTTTGTGGGAGATGTCAGTAAAGGAAATCAGCTGCCGAGGGCGCTCGTGGATCAGAAGCTTGAGGCTAAATGTTTTGTTGATAAATAGAACTTTCCCGGAAATTTTCTGTCGTATGAGAAGAGAGGATTGGTTCTGTTCCAGGATTGTGCTTGAGTCGACGTTTCCGACAAAATCGGCGATATGGTCATAATCGGTGAGAACTTTCCAGGAATTTTCAACCGAGGACTGGACATAGAATTCGCCTTTGACGAAGTATATCCCTTTTTGAGATCGGATGTGGATAAAGAGACCGCGCGTTGTTCGGCCCGAGGCCGAGGCGGAAAAAGCCATTGCCAATAGACAAGAGACCATCACGATGGATGCCCGCTTGAATTGCGTCACGATCTTCTCCTTTCATGGGACGGTTTATAAACCCGCGGCCAATGAATGACTTGCGCCCAAGTCCGCCTTTTCCGCTTGAGTCAAGATTAAATGATAGTGGACGACGACCTTGTTGTCAACCTTAATCGTATCAAACATCATTGTCGGCGGCGTGATTCCGTAGTCTTTCATCAAAATAGGCTGAGAACCGGTGACGGTGATTTTTGATTTTGAGATTGCGATTTTTCCGTGAAGGGTAATCGGCTTTGACACTCCGGAAATTGAGAGGGTTCCTAGGGCGGCGATGGACTCTTTCCCATTGAGATTGGAGAGGGAATAAGACGTAAGCGAAAATACGATGGTGGGGTATTTTTTCGCTTTCATGGCCTTTTGTGTATTGTCGTCCATGGCTTCAAATTCGGATCGTAATCCCTTGACGGGAATGGTCAGCTGGAGTTGGGCCGGCAAGCCTTTAAGGACAGCCGTTTTTGCCTCTCCATTTCCGGAAGCGGCAATAGACATTTGGATATTAAAGGTCGAGGCTTTGATGATAAAGGGATGAAGGGTTGAGTTTCCCGATATCCAAACTTGACTCTGCGGCAAGGCCTCAATCGGAATTGAAGCCGCATAAGAAAAAGAACTGAGGGCTAATAAGCAGAAGCTTAGAGCGAATGTCTGTCGTTTTGTTTTCATAACCAATTCCTCCTGAATTAATAACAAGCAACAAAACAGCCAATACCGGATTGAGCGTATATAAAAAAGAGAGGCGGGCGTTTCCGCCCGCCTCTCAACTGAGAGCGCCGAGATTTAGAACAGGAATTGAACCATCATCCGAAGTTCAGGGATGACGTCACGCGTTGTGGTGTTTCCCGCTCCGCTGCCGGCGCTGGCCTGAAACGGCATATCGGCCATGACATATGAGCCGATGCCGCCCGCCGCGGTGTTGTTAAACACCGGCATATTCAAGTAGACTGGGGCCTCGGTTACGAATTTTACGTTTTGGCCCTTGATATACCAAGTGAAAGAAGGCGTGATCTCGTTGATGACTGCATCTCCGCTGGCTTTAAAGCCCGTGTCACCTACCGTGCTTCCTGTATTCATAGCCACGTATCGCAGCGCCCACTCATACTTTTGATGAATTAAGTAGCTTCCTTGCAAACGCGCGGTGGCCATATGGATTTCGCCGTAAAGATTTTGATAACCGCCCCAATTGATTTCGGCTTCACCCGATACGGCGTTCCCGTTTGCAAGGGGTTTTCGGATGACGGCGTCGCCTCCAAGCTCGAAAATATCGCCCATCTGCATTGCCGCTGGGCTGCCTCCGGCATCGATATACGGGTTCCATGTGGGACTGATCATCATGGTGGGGTAAGGGAGGTTGAGGTTTAATGCCGTGGAGTGTCCAATCTGGGTATCCTTGCTAAATAACGCATTGAAATAAGCCGCTTTCTCGGTTTGTTTAAGCCCTAGGTCGGTTTCTACGACATGGTAGATGTCCTCATCCACCCCATCGTTATACCCCACGCGCATAACCATTTCTGGGATGCCGAAGTTTTCCGGCAAATAACGCTGTGGCACGTCTTCTCCCGCTCCCGACATCACCGCCAGGGTTCCGGC
This sequence comes from bacterium, assembly GCA_021819565.1. Taxonomy (GTDB): domain Bacteria; phylum Elusimicrobiota; class Elusimicrobia; order UBA1565; family UBA9628; genus JAKAQV01. The sequence goes on from JAKAQV010000015.1 coordinate 17,478, forward strand.
GAATTTTCCGCGATAATCTTGTAGGGCTAATCCATAGTCGCGGGTGCCGTTGCCGAATGCGTCGCTGGCTATCGAGCGCTCTGAAAACGGCATATACCCCGTGTCGGTGAGGTTTTCGCGGCTGTAAGGCACGCGGAATTGTCCGACCTTAAGCGAGGTGTCTTTCCCAATGCTGGGAAGCGGAATATCAACCGACATGTCTAGGAGCGTAAAGGCCACGTTTGGATTATTGCTTTCAACAATATCCTGGCCGCCCAAGGCGAGCTGGGTTTCAAACTTATAGCCTTCAAAGTCTCCTCTCATTCCCAATCGTGATTCTTGGAGGAAGGAGTAAACGCGCTGATGAGCCCTAACTGGATCGGGGACGATTTCGCCCACTCCGTTCATTTGGAGTCGTCCGAACATATTGAGGTCCAGTTTATCGGTATCGATGAGAGCGGCTCCGCCGTCATACCATGGCTGAACCCCGTTTCCGTCAAACGGCTTGCCGTTAAAGAAGGTGCTCGTGTCGGGAACGACGTTTCCGACCGGCGGCACCTCCGCCCTGGCGCTGGATGCCCATCCCGCCAGGAGACTTCCTAATACGATTACGACCGCGCGCGATTTCATAACTCCTCCTTGTTTTTATAGTCCTTCGGTTATTTCTTCTAAATTTTTGAGCAGGCGCTCGCGTTGCTTTTCCCATTCCTTTGTCTTGGCTCCGGTTTTGCGCACCTTGGAGTCGTAGACCAGAAACTCATAAATTTCGTGCCCTTCTTTCTTGGTGATGACCGCTCCATGTTTCGCCATCATTTTATGGACGTATTTGTCCCAGATGACCGGGCTGACTTTCCAGACATCGGTGTCCTTAAAGATGATGGGATCGTCTTTTTTAGCGATTTTTTCGCCCTGAGGGGTGAGCTCCAAGAATTGCGCATTGATGGGGCGCGCGACGCTGTGGCATTTTGAACATTTTTTCAGAAATACCTTGTAGTAGGCCTGCATTTTCTTGGGATAATGAGAGACATTGATAGTGGTGGGGCCAAAGTCGTTGGGAAATACGCTGTTTCGGAAGGCTTCTTCCATTTTATCGGCGGCTTGAGGGGTGGATAGGAAAAGCATAAGCCCGATCATGGAGATTCCGAAGCTAATCCAGAAAGTCTTTCTAGTATTCATTTGAGCATCTCCTTAAGTCTTTATTCCCGGCAAAAAACTACTTGCAACAAAAGTGCCAAAAGGAAGATGAATAATCAGAAATGAATAAAAGATTGGCGCGATGGTGGCGGAAAGGCGGATGCCCTTGTCTTTATTTTTGTGGAGGTTGTCGCCAGGTAAGAGGGTAGAGGCGAAAGGGTTGTAGCGCGCTTGGCCGATGGGAAGCTTTATCCAATTTTTTCATGAAATCATTGATGTCAATCTTATGAAGTGCAGCTATGGGCCCAAGTGCGCGCTCAAAAGCCTTTAGCCCGCCGCCTTTTTCCCAGGACTCGTAGATCTCGCGGTCGCTGAGCAGTCGTTCTACGGGAAGTCTAGCGCGCACGACGCGGACATTCCGGCTATTAATAATTGAGACGGGAGTAATTCCATAGGCGTCTTTTGGGAGAGGTGTGGACGGATTCGCGTAAAGCCCGTAAAGTTCCCCATCAAAGCTTTTGAAATTGGTGTCATTAATAATTTTCTCGATTTCTCCGATTTTCTCTCGACCAATATTTCGGAAAGCCTTATA
>JAKAQV010000152.1 GCA_021819565.1 bacterium
GAAGAGAATTTTTTTTCGCGGTTTTTTCTTTCTTCATGGAATGAACTTAGCCTGTTTAAGCCGAAGGAGAAAATGAATGATGAGTCCCAGCGCCACGAGAAAAGAAGAAATATAGGGAATGGTCCAGCTGGGGTTATGAACGACTTGGAGAATGGAAACCGTATCGTTTTGCGCGTAGGAAGCTTGGTAAAAGGTGAGGCCTTGAAAGCGCAGGGGATGGTTCATTGATATCAGCGTGTTTCGATTCTCTAATGGAGAGGTAGTGTCTTCAATATGAATCAGGCTTGAAAATCGGCTGGGGATGGAGGTGCCGGTATAAATTTTATGGGTAAACTTTTTTAAGAAAAGAGAAAAAGGAAAATAATAGCGCTTGGGTCTAAGCACCAAATAAATTTCTTTTCCTTTCACTGGAATCTTTTGCGGAAGAGGAATCATATCGGAGAACTGCCAATTTCCCAAAATCTTTCCTTCATCCAAAACTTGGACCAAGGTCGCCGGCATATTAGGCTGGTTGTCCTCATGACTTAACGGCATATCGATGATCTCAAGATTTTTCCCCGGTCCTTTAATCTGAGAATAATCCGGAAACGGGCCGTCGTTATTTTTGCGGATATCAACGGCGGCGTTTTGAGCGTAGTGTTTGATAACCAAGGCCATCTGATTGGGCAAATGAATAGTTTGTCCCGTTTTTAAAAGCCGCTGAGGGATGGAATAGATGGTGTCAGTCTTAGGGTCTGTTGCGTCAATGAGATCGAGCTCAGAATGTCTGGGATCTTCGCTATAGTTTTTAGCGGTGTTTTCCTTGATAGTCATCTGGCTTTCGCGAGCAAATCTTCCGGTGAGAAATTGACCCACGAAAAGAATAATTAATCCCAGGTGGGTCAGCCAAAGGCCTATTTTTTTGTAAGACAGGGTCAGCCTTTTAAAATGAGCGAATAAAAGATTGGCGATTAAAGCGACTCCGACCAGTTTCCCGGCCGGGAAAAGCGGAATTCGGTATCCATAGATGAGCGGGCGTGAATAGAGAAACCAGCTGTTGAAATGAATTTTGACGGAGTCATAGACCCCTAATTGAACCTCGCCGAGAGTGCATAAAAAGACTAAAAGAGCCAACGCTCCAAGCCCGGCTAAGGTGAGCTCAAGAGAAGACAGGAAATCAAAAAATTCCCTTGCCGCGAACTTAATTTTGTCCATGGAGTCTTTTTTCTTTCAGCATGGACGCCATGCGTTCAAATTTGGCGGCTTGAATTTCGGTGTTTCCCTTTGGAATTTTGTAAACGGAGACGACGGGCGGCTTGCTTTTACACGCGGAGACAAGTCCTAGACACAACAAGAAACTCCAACGGCGCAGAACGTTCACAGCCCCATTATATAAAAATTAGAGCTGGTCCCCTCTGTGGAATTTAGAGATTGGCGCTCTTTTTAAGGAAAGCGCAATTAAGTTTCATCTTCTGATCGGAGCCTGAAACCAATTGGCATTTGAGGTTTTGATTATCCGAGGTGGTGAAAAACATGAACTTTTTGTGGGTGGAAGCAGGCGCGGCTTCTGGCGCTCCTGCTTCTGCCGAGGATGCCGGAGCCGACTGAGCCGAGGCTACGACTGCGGGAGCTGCGCTTGTCGTGGCTGTCGCGGCTTGCGCCTGTTCCGCGAGTCCCGGAGTATGAAGAGATGACAGGTAAAGAGAAATGGCCTGAATCTCGTTATTGGTCATATTCTGAGCGATAAAATGCATGATATCGTTTGAGCGGAACCCGTTGCGGAACTCTCTTAATTCCCTTTCAATATAATCGGCGTGTTGGCCGGCCAAGCGCGGAATATCCGTATCCCCCTCTCCGTTGAGTTTATGGCAGGTGTTGCAGGCGGGCACCTTTCTTCTTGGAAATCCATGTTTGAAAATGTTTTCTCCAAAATAAGCCGCCGCCAGCGAGAGTTCTGAACTTCTTCCCGGCGGAGCTTTTAAGTTTGAAAAATATTCGGCGATGGCCTTAATTTCGCTGTCGGTTAAAGGTTGCGCCATTCCCCACATTTCCGCTTGGGCGTATCTGTCGGCGCGAGCGCGCATCCGAAAAGCCTTAAGCTGGCTTTCCAAATAGGTTTCATCTTGAGCGGCCAGATTCGGGACAAACGGCCATTTGCTGATTCCGTTGACTCCATGACAGACAGAGCAGGCGCGGTCGATAAGTAAATGCGCGTCATGAGAGGCCGGATTAAAGGGCCTTTCATCGGGAGACGAGAAATTATCGTCGGCGCGCACGGAATAGTTTGAGAGCGCCATTGCGAAAGAGATAAACAAGGCCAAGGAAGCTAAAACTTTAAATTTTTTCATGTTATTCTCCATTTTGCCTCCTTAAAAGTCCATCCATAAGCCAAGGACCAGTGTGTTGTTGTCAGACGCTTTCGTGGATGCGACCGCTCCATAAAAGGGACTTTGATTTCCATCTACAACGGTGTAGAGGTCATACTGCAAAATGAACTTGGTATTCAACCACGGCATATAATCGAGTTCAAAGACCCAATACTGATTGTTGGGCGCGCCGTTGGCCCCATTCATCAAAGCGTCTTTGGTCCCTGTCGTGTTGACAAAATTGACCAATCCTCCATATTTGCGCTTATAGTAGTACTCGGCGGTGACGGAAGTCTGGTAAAGGTTATCAATCGCGTTGGAGTAAAGGCCCGACTCCACGAACATCGGGTTGTTGGATTGTCTCTCGTTGACGCCGCTGCCGATAAAACTAAATATATTTTCATCTCCAATATACTGGTATTGCCAGTCAAAACCCGTGTCGAGATACTGGTTGGCCGTTGTCGGCGAATTGACGCTGGCTACGCCAATAGCCGGAGGGATAAATTCGGTGTCCATGGCCATTGCTCCAACCTCAAGAGCGTTGCGACCCCAGTCCTCCTCATATGAAACGCGCGCTTTTGGAGCGACGCCGCTAATGGCCCCCAAGGCGCCCGTGGCATTGAGATTGGTGTTGTCGGCCGCGATACTCCCCGGCATCCCGGAATGATATCCGGCGAACTCCACATAAAGTGAGTCGTTATACCAAAGGTATTCCCCTCCTCCGGCGGAATTGGTAAAGGTTCCGCTCTGATACAAGGGTCCGCGCAGCCCCCCTCCGGTTCCCGTTCCAAAACTGTAAAGGCTTGGGACGTTGAATGCCGGAATTCCCCAAGCCGTAAGCCCGGTATTATAGACGTCTTCCATTCCTGGGGTGTTGTTGACAAAGGTTCCCCACAGCCATTTTCTGTCTGTGCTGTGATGAGTATAGCGTAATTCCGTATTGTCTATCCCTAAGGTTCCAGAGACATTGCTGTAGGTCATTTGAATCCATGTGCCGATATCGTCGGTGACTCTTCCGGCGTAATAGAGACTGACCTGTTCTGGAAATAAAAAGGCATCTCCCGCAGCTTGGGATCCGGCCGGCGGTCCGCCCGTTTTTCCGGCCTTTGGATCAGGAGGAGCTTGATTGTATTTAGAGTAGGCAATCTGGACATCATAAGAAAGCGGTGAGACGTAGCTGAGAGCGAGATTTCTTTTGGCGGACTCGGTGCTACTAGTGACGCTCGTGTCGGAAACGTCCGCCGGCTTGGTCGTGAGCGTATATCCGTTGAGCTTAAAGCGGCGACCGAAGGGAGTCAGTTCTGGGAAAACCGTATGACAAACTTCGCAGGCAAAACCGGTTTGCCTGGCGAAGCTGGGAATCGCGAGAGTTTCTTGAATTCCGTCCGAGCGCAAGGGGCAAAGATGGCGCAGTCCATGGACCAGCGGCGGAAGTTGCCACAAGGCAAAAAGAACAAAATAAGCCACAAGGCCAACGCGGGCGATTTTTAAGAAGCTTCCCTTTTTTCGGTTTTCGGTCATCGTTTCTTTTTTCTCCATAGAATTTTATTGGGGCTTGGAGCTTATTATTGCGCCTCGAGCACGGAACAATCTAAAGATACTTTTCCCTCTCCATTGTTAGAGATAACATTGCATTTAAGCGTTTTGTTTCAGATCGGA
>JAKAQV010000153.1 GCA_021819565.1 bacterium
GTAGGCGAGCTTCATAGGCGTATTCCCCTTCGTCGCTGATGAGCGGAATAGAGAGTTGATTTTTCTTTAAGATAAATAAAACGGAGGGCAAGACGATGAAAAGAAAAAGCGCCGAAATCTTTTTCGCGGTCACTAAGCTTTTTTAGGAGCTTCTGGCTGGGGGAAAACTCCGGTCTTGCGGGCGGCCCGTATCGCGATAAAGGCGATCAAAGACCCCAACACCGCTCCGCCGATGACGTCTAAGGGGTAATGAACCCCTACATAGACGCGGCTGTAGGAGACGATGACGGCCGCGGAATAAAATAGCGGAGTTAAAGACGGGTAGGCGGCGCTTAAGACCGCGGCCGCGGCAAACATGTTCGCCGCATGATTAGAGGGAAAACTGAGTTTCCCTCCGTAGGGCGCGCGCACGATCACGGGAATGCCGGATAAAGGAGGTCTTAGGCGGCCCACTAAAGGCTTAATGATTCGGTGGGCGATTAAATCGGTAAATCCCGCGACAATGCCGAGAACTAAAATCACCTTTAAGGCTTCTTTTTTTCTTTTCCAAATCCAAAAAAGGACGATCGCCGGTAAAAGGAGAAAGCGAACGAGGGAAATTTTATGAAAATCCGTAATGGTGGGCATCGCATAATCAAGAGGACGGCAAACGAGAACGCCGTTGATAATGTGAAACAGATAACGATCGAAGGATAGAATTATTTCTCTCATGTTTTTTGCCTCGGACTGGATGTCGGAATTTGAAATGCTCTTGCCGTTAATTCCAGGCATTGGCGGGTAAAAATTCCTAAAACAGTGATGATATGCGTGTCGACCTTGACGTCGTAAATTCCGGTAATGTTGGGGTGGGTTTTTAAAATATTTTTGACCGCTTTATTGTATCCATTTTCTCCGTAAGCCCCGGAAATCTTAGTCGTGCTTAGAGCCAAGGAAAGGGGAATACTCAGAGCATAGGCGCAGCTTTGTCCTAGAACTTCTCCGCGATCCAGGATGTTTTTTGGAAGTTCCCAGCGGGTTGAGGGCTCAAAGGAAAGGGTTCCTTGAACGTCATAGACGATGAAATATCCGCTGGGGCTGACGACGCTTGGATATTGATTATAGGTCGCGGCGAGAGCCTTTGAAGGAAAGAATAGAAATGCGAAAAAGGCGATAAGAAGGGGTCTTTTCACACGTGACCGGCTCTTCCGGTGACGATGGTGCAGGCTCGAGTCCAGAGGCCGAGCAAATAAGAGGTCACCTTTAAATCTGATTTAACGTCATAGAGAACGCCTTGAGGATCGTTTTTGAGCGCTTTTTGAGTGGCAAGAGCGTATCCCGAGTTTCCCCAGCTGACGAGCCACAAAGCGGAGTAGGTGCATCCCATTCCGGAAACAATAGGATCGGAAACGGCGGCTTTGACGTCAATGGGCGTCGCTGAACGGTAGGAATTGGGAGCGTAGGTGTTGGTGTAGAGACATCCCGAAAGGCTCGCCAGTAAAAGCGCGCTTGAGATAAACAGGGGGTATCCTCGAAAGCGCATTAAATTTCTTTTCATGGGAAAATCTCCTTGACCCTGTTATTGTCCACCTTTTGGCGCTTAAAGTCAAATGAAATGAGCGAAAATATGATAGCTGATGGCGGCGACCGCGGCAGCGCAAGGAATGGTTAAAAACCAAGCGACGATGATTTCATGGACGACTCCCCAACGAACCGCCGACAGCCTTTGAGTGGCTCCGACTCCCATCAGCGTTCCATTGACAAGATGGGTCGTTGAAATCGGAATTCCCGCCATTCCGCAGACAAACATGACCGTCCCGGAACCTAGATCCGCGCACATGCCGCTCAGCGGGCGCAATTTCGTCACGCGCTGTCCGACGGTGTGGACCACCTTCCAGCCCCCGGCCAGGGTTCCCAAGGACATAATAAAATAGCAACTCAAAATTACCCATTTGGGGATATAAAAGTGCGCGCCGAGAAATCCGTTTGAAAAAAGAAGAATCGCGATGACGCCCATCGTTTTTTGCGCGTCGTTAAGGCCATGCGACAAGCTCAAAAAAGCCGAGGAGGCCAATTGCCCGACCCGAGAAAACGAATCCACGCGGTGCGGCGAGGTTTTGCGAAAAATCCAAAAACTAGAGATCATGAGGATATAGCCCAACAGAAGGCCCGCGATGGGAGACAGGATCATGAAGGCCACGACAAGGCCGATCCCCTTATAAAGGAGGCAGCCCCAACCCGCCTTGGCGACGGCCGCGCCCACCAAGCCGCCAATCAGGGAATGAGACGAGCTGACCGGCAAGCCGAGGGTAATGGTAAAATAATTCCACAAGGACCCCCCAACGAGAGCTCCCAAAATAACGGCATTGTCCATGACGGAAGGATTGATGAGACCCTTGCCAATAGCCGTCGCGACATGAACGCCAAAGCCAAAGGCCGCGACCATATGAAAGCAGGCGGCCCATAAAACGGCGTTGCGCGGAGAGAGAACACGGGTTGAAACCACGGTCGCGATTTCATTGGCGGCATCGTGCATGCCGTTTAAAAAATCGAAAAAAAGGGCAAGAAAGACGATTCCGTAGACGATCAATAAGTGCGGCATTAGGAAGACTTAACGAGGATCGATTCTAAAACGTTAGCGACATCCTCGCATTTATCAATGGCTGTTTCGATGCCCTCATATACTTCTTTCCACTTAATGACGTTGAGAGGTTCGGGTTGACCCTCGAAAAGATGCCGAAGGGCTTCTTCAAGCGCTTTGTCTCCCGCGTTCTCAAGCCGGTTAATCTCGATGCAGTAATCCAAAACCCGCCTTTGTTTTTCCGAACGCCGCAATTCTGTTACGGCTTTGTGGATATTTTCGGTGGCGTTGAGAAGTATCTCTGAAAGGCTCAGGAGCGCCGGGTCGGAGCGATCGATGCGGTAAATGCGCATTCGCATGGAGACCGATTGAACCAGATCGACAATATCATCTAATTCAGAAGCGAGTTCGTGAATATCCTCGCGGTCAAAGGGCGTGATAAAAGTGCGGTTTAGGCGATCGTAAATTTCGTGAGTCGTGATATCGGCTTCATGTTCGATATCTTGGATCTTCTGAAACGAGGGGGATTCCAGGTCCCATTGGGCGACCAAATCCTTAAAGACGCGCGCGGCGTGAACGTTGTGCTCGGCCTGGGCTTCGAACAAATCGAAAAATTTCTCTTCTCTGGGGATAAATCTCATCATGAGATTAGGGTATCGATTTGGGGGCTTTTCTGTCAATGGCCTTAGAGCAACGATCAAGTAACAAACGCGTGACATTTGATTTCTTGAAATAAAAGGGGAGGCTCTTTTTGTTAAAATGAACCTGCGGAACTTTCCGTCGGCCTGCTATTTCAAGGGCACGGAAAGATTTACGCATGCGCCTGCGTCTAAAAGACTTTACGCACGCGCCTGCATTCCTCTCTCGCGGAGTGAGAGCGTGCGCGGGCGTCTATGAAGAAAGACTTTACGCACGCGCCCGTAGCTCAGTTGGTCAGAGCACCCCGCTCATAACGGGAGGGTCGCAGGTTCAAGTCCTGCCGGGCGCAAATTTTTATGACTGATTCGATTGATTTCTCTAAAATAGAGGCGAAATGGCAGGAAAAATGGGAAGCCTCGGGAATTTTTAAAGCTCCAAGGACTCCCCGGGCCGGAAAGAAATTTTATTGCCTTGACATGTTTCCCTATCCTTCGGGAGCCGGCCTTCACGTCGGGCACCCCGAAGGCTATATCGCGACCGATATCCTTTGCCGGTTGAGGCGCCGGCAAGATTTCGACGTTTTGCATCCGATGGGCTGGGACGCTTTTGGGCTTCCGGCGGAAAATTTCGCGATACAAACGGGCCGCCATCCGGAAGGAATTACGCGGGAAAATATCGCCAATTTTAAGCGGCAGGTGAAGTCCTTGGGCTTTTCCTACGATTGGGACCGCGAAATCAACACCACCGATCCCGGGTATTATAAGTGGACGCAATGGATATTTCTTGAACTTTTCAAAAAA
>JAKAQV010000154.1 GCA_021819565.1 bacterium
GAGTCGCGTTTTTGCGGAAGGTAAGAATCATCCGCGTGTATCCGGCTTGAGTTGGTTGCGCAAAAACAGGTTTTCTTAAAAGCGAAATTCCTAAAAGGACTATGAAAAGACTACAAGCGATCTTTTTAAGCATGGGTCTGTCTCCTTGGAGTCCCAAAGGACTTCTTAGGCAAGGCTGGCATATATCAATTGCCGATGTCAAATTATGAGGCGGGGGCTTGACGCGGGGCGAGAAAACATACACAATAAGGCTCTGGACTTATTTGAATCATCAAGCAGTAAGGAGAAAACTATGGCTAAAAAAGCGAATGCCGCCTTCATGAAAGAATTGACCCCGAGTTCTGAATTGGCCCAAATTGTCGGATCTAAGGCCCTTCCCCGGACCGAAGTGGTTAAGAAATTGTGGGCGTATATCAAAAAGCAGGACCTGCAGGACAAGAAAAACAGGCGTCAGATCAACGCGGACGATAAGCTCAAAGCCGTCTTCGGCGGAAAGTCTTCCGTTAATATGTTTGAGATGACCAAGCTTGTCAGCAAGCATTTAAGCTAAGACGAAGTTAAAAGTATTGGGAGGCCGCTTTCGAGCGGCCTCCTTTATTTTTCATTGATGAGACGCAATAATTCCCGGTTGGCCGGGGCCAGATCCACCGGCTTATTTTTATATGCGCGCAGAATCTCTTTGACATCGTGGATTAAAAGCGCATTGGGCGCTCCGCTCAATTTAAGTTTTTGATATGCGTTCCAATCTTTCGTAAATTTATCTTGTTCGGTCATTTTGGCCGCGCGGGCGCGGGCTTCTTTTAGGAGTTTGGCCTGTCGGGCCTCTTCTTGGAGACGTCCCTCAAGAGATTCGAGCTTCGTCTTAGCCTCCTTTTCAGAGAGGGTTTTATCCGCCAACTGTGATTTAAGCGCGTCCATTTCTTGTTTCAGGTTTTTGAGTTCATCCTCCAATTGCCATTGGTGGATTTGACTGCTTTGAAGGGCGGTCGAAAGTTTTTTTCGATAGGCGATTTCTTCTTTGAGTATGCGCTCAAATTCCGCTTGAGGGTCGGAGGCGCCAAAGCGGAAGCTGAGCGAAATCGCCTCGCTGGTTCCCGTCGCTCCCGAAAGCGGGACAAGAAGGGCATAATCGACTTCTGCCCCCATGATTCGCCAGCCAATGCCGGCGCTGAAACTCTTGTCCATGTTTCCCATATTGAGTCCGGCCCGAGCGGCGATAGAGCCGTGTTCGGCGGTGGGAAACCAGCGCTCCATTCCGAGAGCGGCGTAGTTCAGCGCGGGAATAAAAGCGGTCGCGTTTTGATGAACGGCGTCTACGTCGACGGTATATCCGGATAAAGATTCTGAAAAACCCGCGCGCAGAGTGGTGGGCGCTATATCGATTAAACCTTGTGGCGCGGAAAAGCGCGGTTCTCCCAGATTTAACGCGGAAAATCCAAAAGAATAGCGGTCCGCCCATTTGTAGAGGGCCCCAAAATCAATGGCGGCGCGCCCAATAGCGGAGCCGCCCTCGACGCTGCCGTTTAAATAGTCCAAGGATCCGCCTAAGTCCAGGGTTCCGTTTCCTGTGTCAAAGAGCCCGCGGCTTCCGTAGCCCATTTTAATTTCCCGGTTTGCCTCCGGAACAGATGAGTTTTGATCGTAAAGACCGGCAAAGCCAAAGGCGCCGTCAAGCCCCTCGGGCGCCGGGAGAATGGCGGAAGCGTCTCCAATTTGTTGCCCTACCGCGCCTGAGGGGGCATTTTTGAGATTGAGGTCGCTGGCCTCAATTTCGGGAATGCGGGTTTGGCCCAACGCGGCTGGGTTGTAAAAAAGGGCCGACTGATCATTGGGAATGGCGGTCATGGCGCCCCCCATCGCGGCCGAGCGGGCGTCGAAGAAAACGTCTTCAAAGGCGGCTTGAGAGGGAATGGCGGATAAGAAAAAAATAAGAGATCCCAAAAAGAGATTTAAATTCCTTCGCTTCATGCCTTAGGACTATGGCTGAAAAGTATTAGGATATTATTTCAGAACTAAGTGATAATCTTCCGGATCTAAAACCGCCGCCCAGCGCGCATTCCAATCAGACATTGTGGGATCCGTTTGCGCGTCTAAGATAGAGTCTTGATAATGGGCGAAGGCCAATGATTTTCGGATATCGTGATCGTAACTGTGGGAATATTCCAGTTGGGCTTGCGGCCTTAAAGCAGTGAATGACCATAAATTCCTTTCTGATATCTTGCCGCCTGGGCTGGATCTGAGTTTTTGGATCAAGGCGTAGGGAAAAAGAGAATCGCCAGCGTTGGGAATTTTTAGGGAGGAAAGTTCGGACAGGGAAATTCCCAACACGAAAGCGGGGCGGTCTTGAGAAACCCTGGAAAGCCATAGAGAGGGATTGAGATCGACATCGCTATGGATGAGGCGATTGGAAAGAGAGGGGTCGAGGGCTTCTTCGTATTTAAGCCCGAAGACGGCCGTATCTCCGCGGGCCAATACCGCGCTTTGAGGCGGCAAAAGCCGAAATAGATTTTCGATGTAATCTTCAGATGAAAAGTCATCACGATGAGACAAACGCGGAAAATGGGCTTTAAAAGCCCAGAATGCCATGATCAGTGACAAAAAAACGCGCAAAGGCTTTGAAGAAATGAAAGAAAGACCTAAGGCCGCAAGGGCGCAGAGAAAAAAAGTCGCCGGTATAAAAACCGGTTCCAAAGCGCTTTGGGCGATCCAGTTAGAGACGTCCATTCGCGATAAAAAGAGAAAACCGAGTCCCGAGATGAGAAACCCGATGAGTAATGCGTCGGCGAGATTTTTATCTTGTCTCCTGAATAGCCCATAGCCGAAAAGAGACGCTAAAACTAAAGCGGGGGAAGAAGAAATCCAAATCTCTTTTGCGAAATAAAGGGACTCCTCAAAAATTAAATGCGGACTTAAAGGTCGGGACAGCCCCGAGAAAAGTTCAAGGGTTCCATATTGGGCGCGCAAAATCGCATTGAGGGCGACGGAGACCGATTTGAGTTCGATAGGCATATAAAGATAAAGACCTAGCCCGAGAAAAAAGAAAATTCCAGCCCATATAAAAACCTGGCTTGAGACCTTCTTCTCAAAGGAGCCCTTAAGCCACAGATAAGCGAAAGCGGGCGCGGAAAAAACCAGGCTTTGATGATTGACAATTCCAATTCCCAAAACCAGGGCCGAGAGAATCAGGCGTTGAGGTCGGCTTTGGGGGCTTCCCCGCGACAAATAGAGGAGGAGCGCCAGAAAAAAGGCTTGGGCGGAGTACATCTCGGGCAATAAACTAAACTTCCATAAAGATCGGCTAAAAATAAAGGCGAGACTCAAGAAGGCGGCGGCAAGATCGTCAATACTTAAGCGCGCCCAAAGATAAAATAAGACTCCAGATCCCGCGCCCCAAAGCGCGGAGAGAAGATTGAGCCGATAGGCGAAATTTCCGAAAGGGAAAATCAAGGAAAAAAGATGTCCTGTCAGCGCGTAGAGAGGATATCCCGGCGGGTGGGCCGGATAGAGGGTCAAGGCGCTTTTAAGAAGATCGCAGCCGTCTCTGGGCGCGATGGCCGGATAGGCGCAATAGAGATACGCCGCAAACGCGGTCAGGAAAACAAAAGTTGGCGCGATGACGCGAGGAGACGCTTGAGAGTTGTCCACTGACATATACTACAATGAGTTGAAGATAATTTCTAATTGTTTGCGTCACTCCGGAGCAGTTGCGGAGATTGTTTGTTTGAGTCTATGGATTTCAATCTAAGCGAAGAACAAAAGCTGGTTCAAGAAACCGCTCGAGATTTCGCGCGCAAGACTGTTCTGCCGAGGGCTTCTGAGATTGAAGAATCTAAAGCGGTCCCCAAGGATTTGTGGCTGGAAATGGGAAGGCTTGGCCTTTTAGGGGTTGCGATTCCCAAGCAATACGGCGGGATGGAAGCGGGTTTTTTGGCTTCGGCAATTGTGATGGA
>JAKAQV010000155.1 GCA_021819565.1 bacterium
CTGACCGGCAGAACACATCAGATTCGCGCGCATTTAGCCTTCGCGGGATATCCGGTCGCCGGCGATTTTCTCTTTGACAAAGAATCAGAATCTCCCGCGCCGCCAAGACTGATGCTCCACGCCTTTGAGATCGCCCTCTCTCATCCGGGCGCCCGCAAAGAGGTTTCGTTTCGCGCGCCGATTCCCGATGATTTTAAAGATTTCTGGAAGCTCTGCCTTAAAAAAAAGGACAAACCCTCTTGAGAAAAACATCGGGATTCATATTGATTGCCTGCTTGTTTTTATCGGCGCGGGCTTCCGCCAAGGACCTGCGCATTTTTATTTACCACACCAATGATATTCACGGTTGGATTCTCGCCCGGAGAAACTCGCGGAAAAAGCTCATTGGCGGCGCGGATGTTTTAGCGAGTTATTTCAGAAAAGCTCCAGGCCCAAAACTTTTGATTGATGCCGGAGATTGGTTCCAAGGAACCCCGGAGGGAAGCCTCACCAAAGGAAAAGCCCTTGTCTCCATTTTTAACGCCATTCCCTACGACGTAGTCGAGGTCGGCAACCATGATTTCGATTTCGGAGAAGACCAGCTCAAAACCTTGGTTCATGCGCTCAAAATGCCGGTTTTAGGCGCCAACGTCTATTCTAAAAAAACCGGAAAAAGGGTTTCTTATCTAAAGCCTTTTATCATCAGAAACATCTCCGGAGTTAAAATCGGCATTTTCGGGCTTTTGACGACGAATATGCCCAATCTCACCTTTCATAAAAATATCGCGGGACTTCAATTCAGGCGCGAAATCGACGAAGCCAAAGACGAAGTTCGGGATTTAAAAAGACAAGGCGCGACCGTCATTATCGCCGTCACCCATGTCGGCATTCAAACTCCCAAGAGCGCTCCCTTTGAAGACGACCGCTTTATCGCTTCTCACGTCTCCGGAATTGATCTCATCGTCGGCGGCCATTCCCATACCTTGTTACCCAAAGGGGTTCGCGATCCCATTAATCACACGCTGATCGTTCAGACCGGAAGCTATCTCACTCATGTCGGCCAGGTGACGTTATGGATAAAGGCTCTGACCAAAAAAGTCGTTCGCTCAAAAGCGCGCGTCATCAAAATCAACCCCCGAAAAATGGGCTCCGATCCCCAGGTGCGTCAAATTCTCGCCCGCTATCAAAAAGAAATAGGCAAAAAAATGAGCCAAGTATTAGGAGAGTCCCCGCGCAGGCTTAAAAGAAATTTCGCTCGAGAATCGGCCCTGGGAGACTGGGCGGCGGATTGTCTGCGCTCCTGGGCCAAAACTGATATCGCCTTTCAAAACAGCGGCGGCTTGCGCGCCGATTTGCCCCAAGGTCCGGTCACCTGGCGAGATATTTTCGACCTGATGCCGTTTGACAACTATATCACGACAATGAGCCTCAGCGGCAGGCAAGTCCAAGAAATATTAGAACAGGGAGTCAGCGGCAATCAGGGGATCATTCAAGTCAGCGGAATCCGCTTTAAGTATAACCCCAAGGCGCCCGCCACAAAGCGAGTGGAAGATATTTGGATCGATGAAAAACCGCTGGTCTTGGGCGCTTCCTACAGCGCGGCGACGCTCAATTTTTTAGCCCAGGGCGGCGATGGCTATAAGACATTTCAAAACGCAAAAAACTCGACGACCGAACCGGTCCTTGTCCGCGATGTTTTTGCGATGTGCGCGGAAAAATCCCTATCCGCCCGGCACAAAAACCGCATAACCACGGAAGCAAGCTCTCGCTAAGAGAAAACGAACTTATGCTAGAATCGCCTTTAGATTAATCATGAAGCGCATTCTCTTGTTGATTTTGACCTTGGGGTTTTTTGCTTGCATTGGAATTGAATCTTTCCATCACCACCTTCAAAAAAGCGGGGCCGATTGCCCCCTCTGTTTGGTCAAGGCTCAAATTCACTCCCGCGCCCCGCTCCATCACGTTCCAAAACCTCTTACCGCGACGTTCGAACAGCCAATTGAAAGCGAAAATTTTGAAATTCCAATCTTTCGCCGCCTCTACGATTTAGCGGCGCGCGCTCCCCCCAGCGCGCACGCCTAAAATTCTCAAAACTAAAGACTCATAACGCCTTCATTGGCGCTAGCGATTTAAAAACATCCGTTTAAAAGGTGATTATGCGAAGAAAAACGAAGATTTTAACGGCTCTTGTAATGATCAGCCTTGTTCGTTCAAGTTATAGCGACATGTTTTCAGGAACTGTTTATAACGACGAAAATAAACCCTTGTCAAATGTCCAGGTGACCGTTCCGGCCCTCCAAAAAGGGGTTCTCACGGATTCATCGGGAACTTTCCATATCGATCTACCGCCGGGAAATTACGCGATGGGGTTTCATCGCTTGGGATATGCCGATCATTCTGAGACCATTTTTGTCCCAAGCCCGGTCCCTGTTAAGGTGACGCTGAGCGAAAGCGCCTTGGCGGCCCAACCTATCACCATTTCAGCGGAACCCACGCCCAGCCCGGTTTTGACTACCCCCGCCAATGTCACCGTTCTTCAAGGGCATCAGTTGGAGCAACAGGGCCGGGAAAATGTCATGGATGCGATTAAAAACGAGCCGGGCGTTAATCTCATCACCGTTGGTCCCAGCGTCTCAAAACCTTCCGTCGACGGCCTCAACTCCGAGGACATCGTCATTGTCGAAGACGGGGTCAGAAGCGAGTCGTTGGCCTGGGGCGAAGAGCACGCCCCCGAAATAGACACATTGACCGCGGACCGCATTGAGGTTTTGCGCGGAGCCGCAACGCTGATGTATGGTTCCGACGCGCTGGGAGGGGTTATCTCGGTCAACAAAGCTCCTCTGCCTTCGGCCGCGTTAGGAGCCGGGCCTTTATCGGGAAAGATCGTTACCGATGTTGAATCGGTCAATCAAAGCGCGGCGCAAGGCGTGGTTTTACAAGGGGCGAAAGGAGACTGGGGCTGGCGCACCGACATGAGCGAACACCAGGCGGGAAATCTCTATACTCCCAATGGAACTATCGCCAATACCGCCTCCAAAGAGGTCAATGGCTCAGGTGAAATTGGAGTCACCAAGGATTGGGGAAACGTCACGATGGATTACAGCCATTTCACGAAACACCTGCAGCTGGATGAATCCGCGACTCAGCAGGACAATGAATTCCAAGACTTGGCGCACGACAATGCCTCAATTCACGCTAATATTAAAACCGACGGGCTTTTTAATTACGAAGTCATTGCCGGATACGACCGCGCCGACCGCGAAGAATATAATGGATACCTTAACAGCAATAGCGGGGTAGGGGGATTTTCCGCTCCTCCCGCGCTTGAAGCCAATTGGATTGAGACAAGCTACACAATGAACCTCAAAGCCCATCAAAAACAAATCGGCCCGTTCCAGGGAACCTTTGGATTTACGTCGGATAATAAAACCCAACTCGCCGCCGGGATTGACCAGTTGATTCCGACCACCGCGTGGAATGAATACGGGGAATACGGCTATGAAGAGGCGCATTTTGGATCGGTCAAATTGACCGCCGGAATTAGAGGCGATGAAAACCAGCTCAACGCCGACGCCTATCAATCCGCCAACATGACGTCGACAGCGGGAACATTCCAGCCAAATGGGACGACTCTGACTAATGCCGCTGTTGCCGCCGCCAACGGACTGAGCTCCATCCAGTCGCAAACCCGCATCTACGACGCGTTTACTGGAGCCGTCGGTGGAGTTTGGCATATCGCCAAACCATTGGCCTTTGCCGTCAATGTGGGACGCGGCTACAGAAATCCCGATGAGTTTGAACTCTTCGCTTTTGGAGAACACGAGGGAACCGGCCAATTCGCGGTAGGAAACCCCAATCTTCAACCCGAGATTTCTTTGGACTCAGACGCCTCTTTGCGCTGGGTTTCTTCTCACTTTCGCTCAAACATCGACTTTTTCCACAATCAAATCAACAACTATATCTACGAGATC
>JAKAQV010000156.1 GCA_021819565.1 bacterium
TCCGATCTCGCGCTCATTTTGCAACCGCAATAATTCCTCTTCCATACGCGCCTTGATGGACTCAATTGCGGATAGATTTGTCTTCAAGACTGAATTTTCAGACAGCAATTTGGCTTCTCTTAGGGAATTCTCGGACCGAACGGCATCTAATTCCATGCGGAACGCGGCTTTAAGTTTTTGAATTTCAGTTTCATGTTCTGCTTTAGCTTGAAGAAAGGGCTCGTTGGCACGCTCCAACTCGCTTTTTAGCCTCTGAATTTCAAAATCAAGCTCATTTTCTCGTTTTTTAGATTGAGCGCCCAAATCGAGAATTTTTTCCTGAAATTGCACTCTAAGATCACCAAGAGCTTTTTCTTTTTTCTCAGAGGCCCGCGATTCCACTTCACTCATCTCTTCTTTGAGGCGGGAAATTTCATCCTGCAACCGCTTTTCTTTTTCCTTTTCCGATTTCAAAGCGGCTTCCAACTCTTTTTGAAAGCCGTCTTTAAGAGATTGAATTTCCGCTTTCTTTTCCAAACGCATTTTCTCAAGACTGGCCGCGTATTTTTCTTCCGCCTCTTTAAGAGAATTTTTGATCGCTCCTATCTGTTTTTCATAAGAAGCCTGAAGGCGTTCAAGGCCGATATCTTTATCGCGAGTGATTTCTTTTATTTTGTCGTCTTTCTCGCGGACAATGGCTTCAGTTTTTAGCAGGAATTCTTTTTTGAGAATTTCCATCTCGCCGAGAAGATGCTTTTCTCTTTCCTCTTGGGCCTTAAGCGATTTCCCCAAATTCTCGATTTCCCTCTTAGCGGTTTCCCGCTCAAGAGTAAGCTCGGCTTTAATTTGGGCTAATTCTTTTTCCCTCTCGACTAGATTGCCGTTGGAAAAGTCGTATTTATTTTCCAATTCCAGATTTTTCTTTTCAATTTCCTTGATTTTCTCTTCAGTGGATTTTTTCTCAATTAAGACTTTGCCTAGCTCGATTTCAGAAGCCCTTAATTTTTCAGCCACCATCCGCCAATTGCGCGCTTCCTCTTCTTTAGCGGACAAAGCTTTCTGCCATTGCATTTTCTCTTCCATCCAGCGCTTTTCCATCTCCTGGATGCGGCCCACAAACTGAGTCTCGATATCTTTATCCTGAGATTCGCGGGACTGCATTTGAGATTTAAGGGTCGAAACCCAGGTCTCCCTCTCTTGCGCCAAACGCGCCTCCATTTCTCGGAGTTTATTTTCAAGGCGCAGGCGGGATTCTTCGGTTTCCTGATCTCGCCTTTCTCGCCTAATTTTCTCCTGGAGTTCCTTAAGCGAGGATTCGACCTTGGCGGAAGTCACGGCTTCCTGCTGATTTTTAAGCTGCGCCATCAAGACCTTTTCTCGTTCCTCTTGAAGCTTTTTCTCTAATTCCGATATTTTTTTCTCGATATTCACCTGTTCTTGAGGAGCGGCCTGAGAGCTTGGGTTTGGTCTTGCCATCGGCAAAGATGGAAGGGGCGGAAGCCCAGGCAAAGACGCATTTTTAGCTGGGGGAAGACCGGGCAGGGGCGGAAGGGATTTAGACGGCTGCAATGCATCCGGCGGCAAAAAAGGCGGAAGGCCCGGAAAAGAAGCGTCTCTCTGCGCCGCGCCGGGATCCATGGGGGAGCCCGGCAAAGGCGGCGGGAAATTCCTAGGATCTTTATTTTCTTCAGCCATTGAGGTTTCCTCCTACCTGTGATTTAAAGCCGTCCACCCAAACTTTTAGTTGGGGGTCCGGATTTATTTCCAAAACCTTTTCATAATGGGCTAGAGCCCCTTGAACGTCTCCCTTTTGATAGAGCAGCGTCCCTAAATATTGATGGGCCTGCCAAAGAGAAGGATTGAGAGTTAAAGCCGCTTCAAAATACGAAACTGCGGCGTCCGCCTGCCCCGCCTGATACTGCGAAACCGCGGCGTCAAAGTAGGCCTGCGCCTTGGCCGGATCGGCGGAAATAGAGGGAGTCTCCGGTTGATTTTTCTGTCTGGCACTTTGAAATCTTTTCTGGCGTCTTTCCATGGCGCTTAATTCTTCCTGCATTCCTTCCACCATGTCATACCCTTGTTGTCCTTGCTTGCGAACGGAGATTTTCCCGTCTTTCTCAAGAGCTTTAATTAAATCCATAACCTTTGTTCTCTCATCCTCGATTTGATTTGGGTTGAGCCCCTGGGTATATTCCATTGTTTCCTTAAGCAAGCTCGCCGCTCCCGCCGACATGCTGCTGAGAAACTTATTGAGAACCTCGGGCGGGGCTCCGGTGAGCGCCCGCGCCATCAAATCGGTCTTTAATTCGCGAACAATCGTCTGCATATCGCGATCCGGGAAAGAAGCGATATCCTCAAAAATAAGAATATGCTTTCTGACCGCCTCGTAAACCAGCGGCTTCTCATTTTTGAGGTAATTTAAAATATTGGCGCGAGTCGCGGAATCAGATTCATCGAGCAACACGACCAAGCGCTCAATTCCGCCGACCACAAAATCCACGTTTTCCTTCACATCCCCGTCTATCGCGATCACCTGGTCCCGAGTCACTTGCCGGACAGTCAAGGCCTCAAGAGCGACCTTGGCCTGCAAATCAACCGGAAGAGAAGTCAAGAGCTGCCGGGCTAAATCGGGCTTGAGATAGCTGGCCACGACCGCAACGACCCAGGGTTCTTCTTTCCTTAGAATAAACATATAGGCCAAGCGTTTAACGTTTTCGTCGTTAATATAAGCGAACGGCTCGAATTTTTTCATTTCATCCTCCTCATCCACCGGCGGGGGCGGGGGTTCATCGGGCTTTCTCGTAAAATTAATGTCCAATTTCCCTTCCTGACTTAAGGCATTGTCATCTTCTCCGTCGTTTTCATCGTCTCCTCCACCCTCTTCTCCTGTCACCTCAACCTCTGATTGCGGCTTTTCCATCAAGGCCTGAATATAAGCTTTTAAAAACTTCCGCAACGGCCCGAATAAAAAGGACAAGAGAAGGAGCAAAAGAAAAGCGTAGAGAAGCGGCAAATAGACGGAAGGTTTTTTAAGATCTTCCTTCCAATCATTCTTGATATGGGCAAAAGGCGTGGCCCGAAAGAAAATATTTTCCGGCGCCAGATGATATTGCCCCATCGCGTCGACAATGCGGCTGCGAACCATCTCTATCTGATTTTTATCTTTGAGCACATTTTGGTCATGAATGACGGTCACCGTCAGCTTCTTAAAAATAGGGTTTACGGCATAGGTCTCTTGTTGAATTCCCTTAGACTCCTGAGCGGCTTGGGCGGAAGCGGAATTGGGCGGAGTTTTGGGGCCGCCCGCGGTAATGGCCGTCGGCTTAGGAATTCCGGGCATGACGAAATTCGTGTTCATGTTGGCGCTGTTGTCATTGTTATTTTTCTGGTGGTATTTCTGCGCCTCGCCCACCCCCTTTCTCTTGAGTCTTTCGCTTTCGACCTTGACCGACATTTCTACATCGACAAAAGCGACGGCTTCTCCCGGCCCCAGGATGGGATCGAGAATTTCATCTTGAATCTTTTTTTCCGACTCCAACTTAATTTGATTCTGCTCTTTCAGAAGGTCAATATCGGGCGCGACTAGCGGAGCGGCTTGAAGCGCTTTGACCGCCGCGACAATAAAAATCAGGAGAAAGGCGATTTTTTTCATTTGAGAAGCGTTAAAATAGGTTCCTTGAGCCTTCGACATAAGTGTAGGCACTCCTGATGACATTTTCAAGTCTTTAAAATGTTCCATATCTTATTTTGCCTGCATGAACTGGCGAACTTCTTTATTATGCGGATCAAGCTCTAAAACTCTTTTCCAGACCGCAATCGCTTTTTGCTTTTGGTCCATCAGATAAAACGCGCTGCCGAGAATCTCAAGGGCGGTCACGTTGTTGGGTTCCAAATCCAATACGTCTTGCGCGCGCCTTATCGCCG
>JAKAQV010000157.1 GCA_021819565.1 bacterium
TCCGATCTACTATCTCGGCATTCGAGGGCTCAAAAAACTGGGCAAAAAGAAATGGCGGAAAAACGTTTTTGAAGTGGTCGAGAAACTCAAAAACGCCCTTGAAGTGGACTCCGTCGTCTTAGGCGGCGGCAACGCCAAAAAGTTAAAAGAGCTTCCCCCTGGAGCGCGACTGGGAGACAACGCCAACGCTTTTATCGGAGGCTTTAGGCTGTGGAAAAAATAATCGAGGTCGAAAAACTCTCCAAAAAATTTGGGGAATTTCAGGCCGTGGGCGGAATCTCTTTTAGCGTCAAAAAAGGGGAAGTTTTTTCCCTTTTGGGCCCTAACGGCGCGGGAAAAACGACGACCATTAAAATGCTGACCACGCTCATCGAACCTTCTTCCGGAAGCGTTCATATCGGAGGGTTGAGCCTTACGGAAAACAAAATCGCCATTCGCAGACAATTTGGAATCGTTTTTCAAGACTCAAGCTTAGACGAAGACCTGACCGCCGAAGAGAATATGTTTTTCCACGCCGTTTTGTACGGAATTTCCCGCAAAACGCGCCAAGAAAAGATTTCATCCTTGCTAAAATTTTTCGGGCTTTGGGAAAGACGAAACGATCTGGTCAAACATTTTTCCGGAGGCATGAAAAAACGCCTTGAGATCGCCCGCGCGCTCTCACATGATCCGCCGCTTTTATTTCTCGATGAGCCGACCTCCGGGCTTGACCCGCAAAACCGAAGCCGTCTCTGGGAGTATCTCAAGGAACTCAACAAAAAAATGAACATGACTATTTTTCTGACCACTCACTCGATGGAAGAAGTCGAAAAAGTCTCAGAACGCATCGTGATTATCGATCACGGAGAAGTTTCGGCGGAAGGAACTCCCGAAGAAATCAAGACAAGAACCGAAACAAAGACTCTCGAAGAAGCCTTCTTGACCTTGACCGGGCGCGATATCAGGGAAGACGTTCCAACGGAATCCGATCAGTTAAGAAAAGGCCGAATTCTCTGGAGCGGAGGAAAAAAGCGATGAACGCCATCGGAGCCCTGTGGCTCAGACAAATCAAGCGTTATCTGCGCTCGCGCTCGCGCCTGATTGGCTCTTTGGGACAACCCCTTCTTTTTCTATTGGCCCTGGGGTTCGGCTTTGGCCCGATTTTTAAAAAAGCCGGCGGGGGAAACTATATCCAGTTTTTGACTCCCGGAATCGTCGCTATGGGAGTTTTATTTACGGCTATTTTTTCCGGCATTGAAGTCATCTGGGACCGGCAATTCGGATTTTTGAAAGAGACCTTGGTCGCCCCGGTCTCCAGAATCTACATCATGCTGGGCCGCACGCTCGGGGGCGCGACGGTCGCCGTCATCCAAGGAATTTTAGTGCTGACCATCGCGACCCTGGCGGGGTTTAAATGGAGCTCGGTCATCGGAATATTTCCGGCTCTTTGTTTTATGTTTCTCATCGCCGTTTTATTTACCGCCCTCGGAACCGGCATCGCCTCCGTTCTTGAAGATATGCAGGGTTTTCAAATCATCATGAATTTTTTGGTGATGCCCATTTTCTTTTTCTCGGGATCTTTGTTTCCGCTATCGAGCCTGCCTCATTTTCTCGGCGTTTTAGCCGCTTTAAATCCTCTCACCTACGGAATTGAGGGACTTCGGATATCGCTGTTGGGTGGCAGTTCTCTCCGCATGGGAATAGACGCTTTGACTCTCATAGCTTTCTCGGCCGCTCTTCTTTTTATCGGCTCAAGATTATTTGAAAAAATACAAATATAGCCCTTCGCGGCAAGTGGATTGGCTATAATGGATTCTCATGCTTTTTATTCTTGTTCTTGGGCAAATTCTAAACGGGGTCTCCTTTGCAGGCTCGCCTAAAATTGCGCATTCTCTGACAACCCAAAATCATTCCATCCGCGCCTTATCCGCGCCCAGCCCAAAGCTTACTCCTAAACTCAAAGACCTCTTAAACCAGGCTCAATCTCTCTATTATAAAGGAAACTTAAGCGCCGCCGTTTTAACCTACCGAAAAGCGACACAAAAAGCGCCTCGACTTTTGGAGGCTTGGCTTAACGGCGCGGTCATATTGGAAACCTTAGGCCGGGAAAAGGAAGCGGAAAAATGGTATCAAAAAGCCGCTAGCATCAACCCCTCTTCCGATATAGACACAGCTCTGGGCTGGTGCGAGCTAAGACTGGGTCACTTAAGCTTGGCCCAAGCGGCTTTCAATCGAGCTATTTCAGAAAATTCCAAGGACTCTTACGCCCATTTGGGAATGTCCCGCGTCTATATGGACAAGCACAATTTCCCCTGGGCTCTTCATGAACTCAAGAGCGCGGCGAAATCAAACCCTCATTTAACTCTCATCCCCTTTTATGAAGGGGAAATCTATCAGAAAGAAAAGCGCTTGGACAAAGCCGCCGATTTCTATCAAAAGGTCGTCTCCGCTGACTCTTATTTTGTGGAGGCGCAAGAAAAATTAGCGCGAATTTATCTTCAAGAAGGCCAGTATTTAAAGGCCGTCTCTGAATTTGAAAGAATCAACAGCTCCGGCATCGGCAACTCAAAATGGAAAAAAATATTAAATCTCCTTCCGCCCCAAACCGTCCATGGTTTTGGGCTTAGCCCGTCGCGTTTTTACCACTGGCTGATGCCGGTTTTTTCCAAGCCCCTTCCCTCCAGCGGAGCGCCTCTTCTGCGAATCGGAATAGGAACCGACCATCTAGGTCGCCCGGAGCGAAGATCATTAGTGGCTTTCTACGTCACTTCTCCCTTTATCATCCAGGGCCCCATGGGAAAAATATTAACCCATGGAAGCGGCAATCAAATTTGGCTGGCGCGTTTATCCCACAGAGGACGAAAAACTCTTCTTTCCATCTCCGGTCCGCCCAACGCTCAATTCGATAGCAGCGGCCCCTTGACGATATTTCCCGAAGATCCGAACGCCCTCATTAAACTGGAAAGCCCTTCTCGCCTGCCGCAGCTGATTTTAGCCAAGGTTCTTAGAGGAGAAATCGAATTTTCCGTCTTTCAAAGAAATATCCGAATCGTCAACACGATCGACCTTGAAAACTACACTCAAGGAGTCGTCGCCGCTGAAATGCCGATACGCTCTCCCATTGAGGCTCTTAAAGCTCAAGCGGTCTTAGTCCGAAGCGAGGCTTTGTTTCTCAAAAAAATATGGCGTCGGCATAAGAAACAAGGCTACGATCTATGCGACCGCGAGCACTGCCAGGTCTATTCCGGCGTTCACGCGGAAAGCGCCTTGGCCCGCCGCGTAGTTGAGGAAACCAAGGGTGAAATCTTGACCTATCATGGGCATGTCGCCCATGGAATCTATTCCGCCGATTGCGGCGGACATACGCAATCCGGCGAAGAGTTGAGCGGATGGGGTAAAATCCCTTACTGGAAAGGAATTGCCGACGGCGGGAAAAAGAGGAGTTGGCCCTTGTCTCCATGGGATTTGCGCCAATGGCTTCTTTCCTGGCCGGACGCCTTCTGCGCGCCATCCTCCAACGTCGACCCCTCCCACTATCGCTGGAGCCGGGTGATATCGATAAAATCTCTAAGCCAAAAAATATCGAAAAAATTGAGAATCGGACGTCTTCGGTCCATCATACCCCTTAAGCGCTCCATCTCCGGAAACGTCAATTCAGTTTTATTCATAGGCTCCCGAGGGCGCGCCATTGTTCGAGACGAACTTAAAATCCGCAACCTGCTTGGGATTGGCCCTTTGAGGAGCACCTTGTTCGTGTTCAACACGGAATATGACCAAAAAGGGCGGCCAAACTTTCTCGTTTTTCACGGCGGAGGCTGGGGACACGGCGTGGGAATGTGTCAATCCGGAGCCATGGGCCGGGCCACGGCCGGACAAAATTATAAGCAGATTATCCAAGCCTATTTCCCCGGCGTGAAAA
>JAKAQV010000158.1 GCA_021819565.1 bacterium
ACCTTAGAAGAAATTAATTTCATATCTGCCTCCCAGAAAATTATGTTAGCAAATTCCAAGCTCGCTTAAAATTTGCGGGATATCGGCCAATCCAACACGGCTTTTCCAAACCCCATCGGGGTAAATAAATAAATTAGGGCCCTGGGCGCACAAATCAAGGCAACCCGAGCTTGCCACCCTGATTTTGCCTTTAAGGCCCGCCGCCTTGACGGACTCTTTAAGGGCCTTGCAAAGCTCAGAGCCGCCTTCCAAGGAATGGGCGCAGGAAGGCCGCCCGTCTTCTCTTTTATTGACGCAAACAAAAATAGTTTTCTGATAAGGAATTTTTTTTCGTTCCATTAAGATAACTCTTCAAGCCAAAAAGGAGCTTCCTGTTGCGCTTTCAGAAAATCTTCCGAACTCCCGACATCTTTCCAGGCAAAAGCGTCGGCCAAATAAGCCCGAATATTTTCGCCCTCTTCTGCCAAACGGAGATATAAGTCAATGATAGAAAATTTCCCGACTTCCTCAATTTTTGAAAATATCCTGGGGCTGACGACATGTATCCCGTCAAAAGCCAGGGCCTTCAATTCCTCTGATTTTGAAAAAGACCGGGGTTTTCCCTCTTTTTGGTATCCGCATAAACGGCCTTTCTCAAATAAAAGAAGGCGAGAGCTCAAGCGCTGGCGCACCGATAGGGTCGCAAGAGCGTCCCTGGAATCCAAGTGAAACCGGTAAAGCCCCTTTAAATCAACCCGGCTTAAGACATCGGCGTTATGAATGAAGAAAGGCGCATCCTCATTAAAAAAACGCGCCGCGTTTTTAAGCCCGCCACCAGTCTCTAAAATCTCCTCTTCATGGGAAATGAAAACGGGAACGCCAAAAGACTTTTGGGAAATAAAATTTTTAATTTGATCGGCCTTATAATGGGTGTTGATGATAATCGATGAAACCTGAGCCTTCACGAGCCGCCGAATGGCGATTTCAAGAAGCGGCACGCCTCCAATGGTCAAAAGAGGCTTGGGATTTTTCTCGGTTAACGGCCCCAGTCTCTTGCCAAACCCGGCCGAGAAAATTAAAGCCTGCATGAAAGGATAAAGCCTAAGAGACAGGCTGGGGCAAACTTAAGTGTTTCACCGGAGCGTTTAAAGAGAAATTTTTTCTCAGATGTTCCGCCAGTTTTTCCGCGCAATAGACCGAGCGGTGGCGCCCGCCCGTGCATCCAAAAGCGACAAAAAGATTTAAAAAGCCGCGGGACATATAATTTTCAACGCTTTGATCGACAATTGAAAAGATGGAAGTTAAAAATCTCTTAACCTCGGGGCTTTTGTCTAAAAGCGAAATGACCTCGGCATCTAACCCCGTTAAATGGGCCATTTTTTTATCCCGTCCGGGATTCGGCAATGCCCGGCAATCAAACACAAAACCGCCGCCATGCCCGTTTTCATCTTTAGGAACTCCGTCGGGATAAGAGAAACTAAAAATACTCACCGTCAGTTTCTTGGTCGCCACGCCCAAGCTCATCAACTGGGAAGAAGAAGCCATTTTCTTGAGCAAAGGGATAAAGGCGGGCAAGGGAACTCCTAGTTCTTGGGTTTCCAAAAGCCAGGATAAATTCTTAAGAGCGAAAGGAATACTCTGGAGAAAATGGGGTTTTCTCTCGTAAAATCCTCTCAAGCCGTAAGCGCCCAGGGCTTGGAGAATGCGGATCAGAATAAAGCCCGGGTAATATTTCATGAAGGCCGCGCGATTGTAAGACGTCGTTTTTCCCACAGCTTTTAAGTAGGCCTCTAACAATTCTTCTCGAAAGCCCGCGCTGAGATTAGCCTTAGCGTCAAAAGCGAGGGAAGCGATATCATACTGCAAGGCCCCATGCCGCCCGCCCTGATAATCGATAAAAGCGGGCTTCCCGCCGCAAACCATGATATTTCTCGACTGAAAATCTCGGTACAAGAAATAATTGGAATCGGCTTCGGAGAGAAAATCCGCAAAACGCTCAAAATCTTCTTCCAAGGCCTGTTCGTCAAACGGGATATGAGCCAAGGTCAAAAAATAATATTTAAAATGATTCATGTCCCAAAGCATGGATTTTTTATCAAAACGGGCGCGCGGATAGCAGACGGAATAGTCCAAATTTTTTCCCGCGTCTATTTGAAAACGCGGCAGGGTTTGCGCCGCTTCCAAGTAGACGGAAGCAACCTCGCTGGGCATCTTCTGCTTCGAGCGGTTTTGAGAGAGGTAATCAAAAAGGGTCACATCTCCCAAATCTTCTTCCAGATAGACCCCCACGCCAAGGTTTTCCGCGTAGATTTCCGGCACGAAAAGCCCGCTTTTGCGGAAATGTCTTGAGAAAGAAAGGAAAGCCTCGTTTTCCTTCCGCTCCGGCCCCCAAACGCCGATGACGCTCAGATTTTTGGCACGCAAGCGGAAAATCTTCCGGCTGGATCCGTCGCCTTTCAAAGCCTCAATAGAAACAGGAATTTGAGAGAAGGTTTTTTTAAATAGGGCTAAAAGAGATGACTCCGGAGTTTCCGACGCGCCTCTCACGAAGCCTTGCCCTTCTTGCGGTTTTCGACCGCCACAATCGCGTGCTCAATCTTGGTCTTGAGCGCCTCGATTTCGACGGGCTTGACAATATAATCGACGGCGCCAAATAAAAGAGCGTCATTTAAGGTCGCGGCATCGGCAAGACCGGAAACGACGATGATGGGGATATCGGAATAATTCGCGGAAGCCCGAAGCTCCCGCGTAAAAGCGATTCCGTCTTCTCCCGGCATCATGATATCCATCAAAATCAGGCTTGGCTTGCGCACTTGAATGGCTTCCCGCGCCTCTTTAGCGCTTTGAGCGCATGCGGCGTCATAGCCTAAAAGCGGCAACGTCTTTTCGTAAAACTCGCACAGAGACACTTCATCATCTACCGCCAGAACTAAGTGTTTATTCGCCATGATTATTCCTTTGTCCGGCCCACGAATCAAGAGCCCAAATCGGCTGAACCCTAAATATAATCAGCGATAAGATGATGAGGATAAAATCAACCCCAATCATGATTTTAGGCTCGGGATGAAAAGAAGCTCCAAAACAGCCGCAGCTAGGAAGCTCGATGCCGCGAACCTTTAAAGAGAAAAGCGCAAAGTCAAAAGCGATAAACAAAACCCCGGAAGCGGCGGCGGCAAGACGCAAGACATATCCCGCCAACAAACTATATCCGATCAACAGCTCAAGCCACGGCAAGAATGTCGCCAAGGTTAAAGCGGTTGAAGGAGAAACCAAATTATAGGCTTGAATAATGAGAGCGAATTCTTCCTTGGGAGCCGCCAATTTAGAGACTCCGGCGACAATCAACACAATTCCAATGAGAAGCCGGGCAAAAACGGAAACGAACTGAAAGGGCTTAGAAGATGCGCCTCGTTTTTCCGGCGAACTTTTGACTTCGGTTTCTTTATCCATGTTTTTGGGCCAGAATTTTATCGATCCAAATCGGCCCTAAGGCCGAGAGTTGAAGCCCTCCAATAAATCTCTTTCCGTTAATAAAAAAAGTGGGCGTCGCGCTCACCCATCGCTCTTGACCTTCCTTGACGTCCGCATCTATTAAAGCGACCGTTTTCGGGTCTTTTAAACAGGCCTTAAAGGCCGCGTTATCCAAACCCAAGGATTTCACGTAACCCTCAATCGCGTCAGGCGGGGATTTCGCTTCGACCCACTTGTCTTGATTTTCATACAACAAGTCGTGAAATTCCCAAAATTTTCCCTGTTCGCCCACGCATTCCGCCGCGATGGCGGCGGTCTTAGCCCAAGGGTGAATATGCTCAAGAGGGAAATCCTTGAATATAAAGCGCACCTTGGAACCGTAGAGGGCTAAGAGCTGTTTTCGAGGCCCTTCTGCCGCCCGACAGGCGGGACATTCAAAATCGGAGAA
>JAKAQV010000159.1 GCA_021819565.1 bacterium
GCTTGAAGAAGCCCGCTGGCAGTTGATGACCTTAATGGGCGCAAGCGATGAGAGATGGGATTTAAAGGGACAATTATATCCCACGGTCTATATCATTAAAGATAAAGACCAGTTGTTTGAGGAGGCCTTGATTCACCGTCCAGAGCTTCAAGGCGCTCGTTTGGGACAGTCGATCGCCGAGGTTTTGCATCAAAAAGAAAAATTGAGTTTGCTTCCCCAGGTTCAGGCTTTCGCGACTTTAGACAGCAATACCAACGGCGCTAGCCCTTTGGCCACGGATAAGATGATGGGTTTGGCGGCTCAGATTCCGATCGCCGATCCCTCTTATTTCGCCCGGAAATCCATCGCTGCGGCCAAGGTTCAAGAGGCTTCGGCCGAGGAAAGAGGCCTTAAACAAAAAATCCATTCCGAAATTATTGAAACCGTCGAGGGCTATCAGGGTTTTGCCGAGGCCCTGCCCATTTTAACGGAAACTCTCAAACAAGCTCAAAAAGCCCTAAAACTCGTGGGACCTCTTTACCGCGAGGGCCGGCAAAGTATCGTCGAGGCCTTGAGAGCCGAAGAGGGAGAGATGCAGGCTCAAAAAGCCTTGCTTCAAGATTCTTTTGGAATTCATTCGGGATATGCGCGAATTCTTCTTTCGGCGGGAGATCTCGACGCGGGCGGAGTTGCCAAGATACAACGACATTTGGAGACGGGAAATCAATGAAAAATGAATCAGAGACTTTCGGTTTAGCCGGAAAAATTTCTCAGGCCTTTATTCGATCGAAATTGACGGTTTTGATTATCTTAACCTCGCTTTTGTTGGGGGTCTTGGCCGTATTGAAACTCCCTCGGGAAGAAGATCCTCAAATCAAGGTTCCAGTCTTCGATATTTTCGTTCCTTTTCCCGGAGCCAGCCCGCGAGAGGTAGAGGAGCGAATCATCGATGTGGGCGAGAGAAAATTATGGGAAATTCCCGGAGTTGAGTATATTTATTCTACCGCCGAGAATAACGAAGCCATGTTTATCGTCCGGTTTAAGGTAGGAACGCCTTTTGAGAAGGCGATGACCTTGATTTATACCAAGGTTTTTTCGAATGAGAATCTTTTGCCGCCGGGGGCGGGAAAACCCATCATCAAGCCCCGCTCCATTGACGACGTTCCAATCTTGGTTTTGACTTTGTGGGGCGAACATTTAGACGGATACTCTCTGCGCCGCGCCGCCGCCTCTTTGAGGCGAGAGTTTAGTTCCATTACCGATGTTTCTCAAATTAAAATTATCGGAGGCCAGCGTCGAAGTCTCGCCGTTCATTTCGACGTCAAAAGTCTCAGAACACATCGCTTGACTCCCTTGGATCTCGCCGGAATTATTCAAGGCTCGAACCTTCGCATTCCCTCCGGCCATTATAAAGGAGCTAACGAAAACACCGTCGTCGACGCGGATTCCCTGATCCGTTCCGACTCGGATTTAAAGCGGATCGTGGTCGGCGTATCCGGAGGCCGTCCGATTTTATTAGGAGACGTTTCTCATATCTTGGATGGCCCTGATCACCCGGAAAAAGAGCTTCTTTTTTCGCCCAAGGGCTCCAAAAACGATGTCGTTTATCCCGCGGTGACCTTGGCTATTTCAAAGAGAAAAGGCTCGAACGCGACCGTGGTCGCCGAACAAGTTTTATCCCGCCTTAAAAGCGTTCGCTCGACATTTCTTCCTCAAGGGGCTCATCTGACAGTGATGAGAAATTATGGAAAGACCGCGAAGGAAAAATCAGATGAATTGCTTTTCCATATGGTCTTGGCCACGGTGGCGGTGACCCTTTTAATCGCTCTTGTCCTGGGGGTTCGGGAAGCCTTGGTCGTTTTAATCGCGATTCCAGTGACCTTGTCTTTAACCCTTCTTGTTTATTTTTTGGCGGGATATACGCTCAACCGGATTACTCTTTTCGCCCTGATTTTTTCTATCGGCATTTTGGTCGATGACGCGATCGTGGTGGTCGAGAATATCCATCGGCATTACCAGTTAAAAGATGGTCGTTCGATTTGGAGGCTCGCGGTTGATGCGACCGACGAGGTGGGAAACCCGACCCTTTTAGCCACCTGGGCGGTGATCGCGGCCGTTCTGCCGATGGCCTTTGTCCGCGGATTGATGGGTCCCTATATGCGCCCGATTCCGGTCGGAGCTTCCTTTGCGATGCTCTTTTCGATCGCGATCGCTTTCATCGTTTCGCCGTGGGCTTTTTCTCATATACTCGAAATCTGGAAACCGGGCGAAGAAGAACACGGCGTGTCCCAATCTTTTGTCGATAAATTTTACCGGCGGATCATGAGTTGGATTTTAAAGAGTGGATTCAACACTTCGGCATTTTTGATTTTTGTTGGGGCGCTTCTTTTGGGTTCCCTCTATTTAATCGCCTCTAAGTCGGTGATCGTCAAGATGCTGCCATTTGACAATAAAGACGAATTTGAGATTATTTTAAACATGCCCGAGGGCTCCTCCCTTAATTTAACCCAAAAAGCCGCCCTTCAAATGTCTGCGGCCCTGCGGACAATTCCGGAGGTCCGAGACGTCGCCAATTATATAGGAATGGCCGCGCCCTATAATTTTAACGGTCTGGTGCGCCATTATTTTTTAAGACAGTCTCCGGACGGAGCCGATATTTCAGTCCTATTGACGCATTT
The DNA here is from genome assembly GCA_021819565.1 of bacterium. GTDB lineage: Bacteria > Elusimicrobiota > Elusimicrobia > UBA1565 > UBA9628 > JAKAQV01. The sequence goes on from JAKAQV010000159.1 coordinate 2,658, forward strand.
TAAGGACCGCAAGAAAAGCAGCCATGAGATCGCTCAAGAAGCCCGCAATCTTTTGGCCCCGATTGCCGCCCGCTACAAGGCTCGTTATCAGGTGGCCGAGGTTCCGCCGGGTCCGCCGGTTTTGTCGACATTGGTTTTTGAGTTCTACGGTCCCGATCCCAAAAAGAGAGATGATTTCGCCCGGAAAATAGAGGAGGTTCTTAAAAAAACCGATGGGATTGTCGATGTGGACAGCTATTTTCCGGCCCGGGATCAAAAGCTAGAACGGCTTTTAATCCGCAGAAAAGAGGCGACCCTCAATGGAATTGTTCCCGCTGAAATCGCTCGCTTGGCGCGAATGGCGCTCCACGGCGAAACCCTGGGGTTGGCCCATATGCCCAATGAACAAGAACCCGTTAAAATCCGGATTCGCTTAAGTTCCTCTGAGAGAAAAGACGGACATTTTCTGTTTCAGATTCCCATTTTATCCCGAAACGGGACGGTCATTCCTCTTGGGAAATTTCTCAAGCCATTTTCAAGTCGTATTGATGAGCCGATTTATCATAAGAATCTGAGGAATGTCAGTTATGTGATCGCGGATGTCGCCGGAGGGGAAGAAAGCCCCGTCTATGCGATATTAAAACTGGAAAAGCCGGTTCGGGAAGCGGCCAAGGAAATGGGAATTTCTCTTCAAGAATATTACGCTTCCATGCCGCCCGATTCCCGGCATTACGCGCTTAAATGGGATGGGGAGTGGCAAATCACCTATGAGGTTTTCCGCGATTTGGGCCTGGCCTTTGCCTTAGTCTTGGTCCTGATTTACATTTTGGTCGTGGGTTGGTTTGAGTCTTTCTTGGTGCCTCTCATCATCATGACCCCGATTCCGCTGAGCTTGATTGGAATCATTCCCGCTCATTGGCTCATGCACGCTTTCTTTACCGCGACCTCGGTTATTGGATTTATCGCTGGAGCGGGGATTGTGGTTAGAAATTCAATTATTTTGGTTGACTTTATCGAATTGAGGATGAAGCAAGGAATGCCCATCAAAGAAGCGGTTATTGACGCTGGGGCGGTCCGCTTTAGGCCGATTTTGCTGACCGCGGCCGCGGTTGTTTTAGGGGCGGTGGTCATTTTATTTGACCCTATCTTTCAGGGTTTAGCCCTGTCTTTAATGGCGGGCGGGGTAGCGGCGGCGTTTCTCTCCGTTCCCACGGTGCCGATTCTGTATTATCTATTCATGGGTCAAAAAA
>JAKAQV010000160.1 GCA_021819565.1 bacterium
CGATCTATCAGAAATAGCGTCCATATCAGTAGCCACCTGGTAATGCGCGGATAACCAAGCAGAAAATAAGCCGCCAGATAAGCCAAGGACAAAAGGTGAAAGGCTTTTCTTCTGATTTCGAGGGACAGTTCGCTTTTTGAGACCGACATTGAGATTCTCTTTTATTGAAATTTTATTTAAACCGCGACAGGCGAAAGCGCTGAAGATTGAGGCTGGGTTTACCGCTTAGAATCCAGTCCGATAAAATTTTTCCAATAGCGGGGGAGACGGAAAAGCCCTTTCCGTTAAACCCGGCCGCGATAAAAGCGTTCGGAAATTTTTTTAAGCGGTCGATGATAAAATCTCCGTCCTTGGTCGCGTCAAAATGGCAAAGAGAGGTCTCGGATTCTGAGTAGGAGGCGATGTCCGGGATGTGTTTTTTGAGAAAGGCCCGGCATTTTTTTTCGACAGAGGGCGGCGGGGCTTTTGACTTTTCCTCATCGGGATCGCCCAAAGGCCCGGGTTTGTAATCGACCAGTTTCATGTATCCGTGAACATGCATCGGGAATCCGCAAAAGCCCGAAGAGTTTAGGCGAAAAGCCGAGAAGTGTTCCAGGCGAAATCGCCCGGGATTTTGCGGGGGCTTGAGATAAATCTGAAATTGCCGGGTCGGGCGAAGAGGAATGCGGTAATTCTTGAGAATTTTAGGGCTCCAGATTCCGGTCGTAAAAATGAAATTTTCAGCGGTCCAGATTTTTCCGTTTGAGTCCTTAACGCCCTTGAGCTTGCCGGATTTGTCCTCAATTAAACTGACAATCTTGACCCGCCCGTTAACCAGGGTTCCTTCTTTTTGAGCGAGGCTCGCAATCAGTGAAAGAGCCCTCTGAGCCCAGATAAATCCGCCGTCGGGATGAAAAAGAGCGCCTTTAAGCGCTTTCGCGTTAAAGACGGCGTGTTCTCGGCCGAGATCCTTTTTGTCGATCCATTCCGCGCGGATTTTCATTTTTTTTAGAGTCTCAAGGCTGTGCGTCTCAAATCCGGGGGTTTTGTTGGCTAGGTCAAGAAACCCGGTCTGGGAAAAAATAGTTTGTCCGCTCTCGGCGTTGAGTTTAAGCCAGAAGGGAAGAGACATTCGGGCTAATTCCGTGTAAAAAGAGTCTTTGCCATAAGTGAGGTAAAAGGCCCGCATGTGGTCGCCCGAGGGGGCCTTGAAATTGGGAATGTCGGCCTGATCTAAAACGGCGACCTTTTTCCGATTGGAACTGAGCCAATAGGCACTTGAGAGCCCGACGATTCCCCCTCCGATAATAAGGACGTCTAGCTTGGGAGAAACGGTCTGGCTAAGGGTTTTCATCCGCCCCGGCGCTTTTTAATTTCGGCGATGATGAGGGGAATCAGCTCATAGAGATCGCCCACGACCGATAAGGACGCGGTTTTCATCATCGGGCATTCCGGGTCGGTGTTTAAGGCGAGAATGGTTCCGGAAGAGGACATGCCCGCCAGATGCTGGATCTGTCCAGATATTCCACAGGCGACATAGAGCTTGGGATGAACGGTTTTTCCCGTCAGCCCCACCTGATGGCTATAGGCAATCCATCCCGCGTCGACGGCTGCGCGGGAAGCCCCGACGGCGGCTTTAAGAGCGCTGGCGAGTTCGCGGATGATTTTAAATCCTTCTGCGTTTCCCAGTCCCCGTCCTCCGCTGACGATGCGTTCCGCGGTCCCAAGATCGATTTCAGAAGAAGACTCAGGTTGAAAGGAAACATATTCCATTGGAGATTCCTTGGGCTCAAAGGGGATAGCGACAATCGGAGGCGGGTTACCGCTTTTTTCCGCCTGCGGAAAAACCATGGGTAGCACAATGAGGAGAGTCGTTTCCTGGGTTCCGACGAGTGTCGCCAAGGCGTTTCCGCTGTAAGATGAGCGCTTGGCTTTGAGCTTGCCGTTTTCCATTCCGACTTCGGCGATGTCGACGGCCAGTCCCGCCTTGATTTTAGGGCTTAACAGCGCGGCGAGAGATTTTCCGAAAATCGTTCCGGGGAAAAGAACCGCGCTAAATTTATTGCCCTCAAGGATTTTTAAAATCGCCTGCGCATAAATTTCGTCATTATTTTGTCCGAGTTTCGGATGTTCGAGCGCGAAAACTTTTTCGATGCCGGGAACGTTGAGGTTTTGAGCCAGGGCCTGGGCTTTATCGCTGATGACGGAGGCAAAGACTTTGCCTTGCATTTGAGCTGCCAGGGTTTTAGCCGCGCTTAAAACTTCAAAAGCGCTTGAGGGCAACGCCCCCTGTTGAGAAAGACAGACCGCCAGAATTTGATTTTCCATTAGACCAGTTTCCTTTCGATGAGAATATCGACTAGTTTTTTCGCCTTTTCGGCGGCGCTGGAACCTTCGATTTTAAGTCCGGCCGGCCTGGGGGGCGGGGCGGAAAATTTTTCGATTTTGAGAGGTTCTAAAGTGGAGCTAAAATCCTCCGCTTTAAGGCCGATGTCTTGCGCCGTCCATTTGGGAATGACGGCTTTTTTAGACGCCATTTTTCCTTTAAGAGAGGGGAGCCTCGGCTCGTTGATTTCTTTAATGGTCCCAACGCAGGCGGGGAGCTTGAGTTTTAAAACATCCACTCCATTTTCAACCGCGCGCCAGACGACCGCCTCCGCGGAATTGATGGAATCAATTTTCTTGACTGAAATGGCCGCCGGCCAGTTGAGCCATCCGGCGATTTGAGCGGCCGTGACTCCGGCATTTCCATCGCTGGCGTTTTTGCCAAACAAAACCAGGTGAACGGGGGTTTCCGCATGAATTTTTTTAAGGGCCTGGGCCAAGGCATGGCTGGTTCCATATGAATTATGCGTGTCGCATTCCGGGATATTGAGCCAAACGGCCTTGTCACAGCCGCGGGCGATCGCTTCGCGGAGCACCGCTTCGACGTGTTCCGGCCCCAGCGAAAGAGCCGTGACGGTCGAACCGGGGTTTTTTTCCTTGATCCGAATGGCTTCTTCAACCGCGTACTCATCAAAGGGGTTCATCGCATAAGACAACCCCGCTGTTTTGATTTTCCCCGCGGATTCATCAATTGAGACATTGACGGTAGTAGGCGTGCTTTTGACGCAGACGACGATGTGAAGGCTCATGGTTATCTCCTCAAAACAAAACCGTGGTTGGGATAGGATTCGAACCTATGTAGGGCAGGGCCCGACGGTTTTACAGACCGTTGCTTTTGACCGCTCAGCCACCCAACCAAAACGACCCTTCCATGATAGCTTTTTCGTTTTTTACTTCGCAAATAAGCCGAGGCAATCAGATGTTGCGGTGGGTCAGTGAGCGGATGTCCGCGCTGAATTGACGTTTTTGGGCAATTTTAGGAAAACTTTGTTTGATCGCTTTAAATATCGGGAAAAGGGATTTTGGCGTGATTCCGGATTGATTTCTGAGCGCCCACAATTTTTGGCTGAGGGCAGTTCCAATAGCGACGGCATTGGGTCTGTCCGCAAATTGATTCCACCAGTGGATTAAGGCTTGAGAATCCTTCAGTCCCTGATAAGCTCGGACGGCTTGATTGATTTCGCGCTCGGCTAGGGGACTTGAGCTTAAAGCGTTATTCTGGGGAAGGCTTTTTATTTTACCGGAGGCGATGGCTTCGGCTAGCGAAATCGTTGATTGAATTTGGGAATGGTTTGGATATTTCAAGGCGTAAATCCATCCAGATTGAGACAAGGTGTCAAAACCGGCTTCTTTTAAAAGTTCGGGAACGCTCTTTGTTCCAGAGTTTTGCAAGACCAGAAGAACGGTCCCCGGGGCCTGGGGATTTCCCATATCCACAAAAAAGACGGGCTTTTTAAGAGACTGAGCGGCGCGTTTAAGGGCTTAGATCGG
>JAKAQV010000016.1 GCA_021819565.1 bacterium
CCGATCTAAAACCTTTCATCATCGAAGAGTTATTAGCCCGCGTCAACATCCATCTTCCGCTTCAAAATCCTTCCAAAACCAGCCGGTCTAAGGAAGTTGAAAAGGAAATCAACGAGGAAATTATTTCCCGGGTCCAGCAAGATATGTTGGATGCGACGATTCATGATTTAAAGGTGCCGCTGGCTTCAATTAAGGGGAGTTTGGATATTATTAATTCTCGCGGGCTTGTCGCCGATGAAAGGGCTTCTCAACTGCTTGCCCATGCTGGGGAGTCTGCCAATTATATGCTTTTGATGTTAAATAATTTTCTTGATATTTCCCGCTATGAAGAAAAGGGTCTTCAAGTTCATATTCAACAGGTTTCTCTGCCTGATATCATCAAGAAAATAGAGACGCTGTTTGAAGGGGTTTGCTTGAGGCGGCAGGTGAAGATTAACCACGATTTCGAACCTGGATTGAAATTAGAGACAGACCAAAATCTGTTTTTGCGGATATTGGTCAATTTAGTTTCTAATGCCGTCAAGTTTTCTCCTAAAGGCGGAGTTATCGAAATTCGCGGTGAACAGACCGATAAAATGGCGGTTTTTTCGGTTTTAGACCGCGGTCCGGGGCTCAGCGAATCAGTCAAGGAAAATCTTTTCAAAAAATATGCTTCCTTCTCTCAAGGGGCTTCCCGTGGAATTGGCGGCGCTGGAATTGGGCTAGCCTTTTGCAAAATAGCCGTTGAGGTGCTTGGAGGGATTATTTCCGGAGATAATCGTCCGGGCGGCGGAAGCGTGTTTACAGTCAAAATTCCTTTAAATTCAGATTCTAAATCTGGCTCTTGTTTGCTGACGGTTCTGTCCGCATTGATGATACTGGCGGCACTGCCGTCGATAAATTGATACAATAGGCTTTGTCATTATGCCTATTGAATTTCGCTTTCTTTTCGCTTTTCTTTTGTCTCCTCTCTTTGCCGCTTCTGTTTTGCGCTCCAATTCGGCGAACAGTTCAACTCTAGCTCATGAAATCGCCTTTGAGAGGCCTCATTTCGTGGATGGACAATTGGGCCAAGAAATCGCGGGACTGACGGGATCTCATTTTGAGCTTCTCAAAGCCTATGGAATTGGAATTAAAGGCGGAGCCTTTATTCATCTGGATTTAAAGAATTTTTCCGTCATCAAGCCTCTTCAATATGCCAGAGGCGGCGAACTCCGCCAAATTATCGACAACTTAAAAAACTTTAATTCCTCTTCGGCGGCATCTCTTGTCAGCCGCTTAAAACTTTCCCAATCGTCCCAAAAATCGGCCCAAAAATATTTGGCGTCCCATCCCGAAATATTACGTTCCTTAATCGCTGTTCGCCTGGATAATCGCGTCATCAGCCGAATTCGTTCTTCTTTGTCCTCCGGAAATAATTCTTGGGCTTGGCTTTTTGACGGCTCCTCTTTGCCGCCTTCGGCGGGAGGGCCTTTGGCGCCAGGCCAGGCTAATCCCGCACCCGCGATTTTTCCCTTCCTCCAAACGGAGCTGAAAAGCCCCAATGAATTTGAACGAATCAATGGCGTTCGTATTTTAGGGCTTTCCGGATTTTCGTCCTTGCCTAAACTCAATAAAATCGCAAACACCGACTCCTCTCGCTGGGTGCGCGCTTCTGCTGTTCATTGGTTGGGAGCCTTGGGCGGCCCTGAAGCGGTCGATGATCTTTGGGATTTGTTCCAAAAGGAAAAAGACGATTATGTCAGAGGTAAAATTCTGACGGCCTTAAACCGCAGCCGGGACTCGCGCTCTTTAAGCGCGGCCTTAGGCATGGTCTCTAAAGCGATCGATTCAAAATCAGACCGAGGAGAATCGCTAGAGGTCGCTTTAAATATTTTGCGCGCGGATTTTATCCGGTTAAATAAAGCCCAAGAACAAGGACACGACCTGGGCCTGTCTTTATTTCTAGAGCGTTTAGGGCTTAAGTCCAGCGTCTCTTTTTCCTTGGACCCGCAGGCGGCCCGGATGATGAGCGAGGTGGCTGTTTTCGCGAAGGTTTTATCCACTCAAAATTCCAATTCCCAAGCTCATTCTCTTAAATATCAGGCCCAAAGCGTTTTAGGGTATATGGTCGAACAGTCCCACTTATTGTTTGAGTCTAGCTCTGATGATCAGAAGCGTCTTTTTGATTCCTTGACTAACTCGGACGCGCTTTATGCGATTTTGGCGATTAGCCCCATTCATGCTCATGATGTGGGAACGGCGGCACTCGCTAATATTGAGAAAAAAATAAATGGAAAGAAAGAAGGGTTTCTCGATTGGCTCAATACCGAGGACCCAAACAAGGCCGAGACGAGAAATTTTTTCCTGAGGCTTTCCGAGATGGATTTATTGACCCCGCTTCTTGAGAAAAATCCTTCATTGGCCATGGAGCTTTCTTCCTATGTGTTTCCCCCTGGTTCCGATGGCGCCCATGGCGGCTGGGATGCCGTACGAATAGGCGCTTTTTGCGACGGAGCGTTGTCTTCTTGGCCTCAAAAAGACCGCTTTGCCTTTATCTTGGGCTTGGTCCGCCAGAAAAGGCATTCAACGGGCATTGACTCAAAACGCTTGGACGCTCTTTTGTCGGCCCTTCGCGATTATTACGGCAATCGTTTGACCGAGCAAGAGAAAAGTCTCGTTAACTCTTCGGTCACCTTGCCCGGCAATTTTGCGCGTTCCCCCGCGATTAACCCCGATCTTATTTTCGGGAAGAGCCGCCGGCAAATGAAAGGTTTTATCGCCTTTGATCAATACCGGCAATTTAGGGATTTCTTGAAGGAAGCCCTTGTTCGCGGCTACAAGGTCATTGAGACCGGTCCTAAAATTGTCTTAAAACGCGGTTTTGTTCGGATGGAACTCATCGGTCCGCCCCGTGGACAAGAAGGATTTCGCTGGGTTCACCGAACCAGCGAGGAATGGAGACAATGGGAAAAATCCGTCCATCTTAAAAGCCGCGTTTCCGGATCCCAGTGGATGGCGATGCGGGGTGAGCCTTGGTTTACCGCGACGACGCCGGATTTATTGAAAAGCTATGCGGGCAATAAGCCGAAACTGGTTTTTTTGGGTTCTTGCCGTTCGGTCGATCAGATTACGGAGATTAAAAAGGCGTGTCCTAAGTGCGTCGTCTTGGCCAATGAGGGAACCGGATATTACCGGGTTGATAACGAAGTTTTGTTTTCCGCCTTGGATTGGCTGGAGCGTGGCGCTTCCTGGCGAAGAATCGGCAAGAATTTAGAGGCCAAAATGCCAAAGCGCTTTCCTGAAATCGTCGGCCCCTGGCATTTTGGGTATTTGTATCAGTCGGAACTGGGGCGCTTAGGGCTTAACTAACGGATCATCAACCGTATTTATACTTTACGCCCATACCGCCTTCCGGCCAATCGCAGACGATATTGTCAAAGGGGCATAGCATCCGGCATCCGCCGCACTCGATGCAGTTTTCATAATTGACGACGACGGATTTTTTTTCTTCATGCCATTCATAGACCTTGGCCGGACATACCGTGACGCAGGTTTTGTCCTTGCACTGATTGGCGCAGGGAGAATTCGCGGAAGAGTCTTTTAGATGGATATGGGCGTTAGGAGATTTTTTCCATTCCAGGGTTCCGAGTTTAGCTTCGGTCGTTTCCTTGACGGCGGCGGCAAGCTTATTTTCTTCCATTAGATTCCCACCTTTCTCAGCGGCCAAAGATCCTTGGCGATGCGGAAAAACCCGCGCTTCCCGATTAATTGAAGAGCTTCTTTGATATGGCCTTTTTTGGGCCGCCCATCGGCGGAAAAACGTAAATGAGCCAAGTCGCAGGCGAGTTTTGGGTAAAACTCAAGAAAGCCTGGGCTTTTTTCGACCGCGTCTTCCAAATCCTTGACTTCTTCCATGTCCTTGAGAACATAGCTGTCTTTTAATTTTCGAACGTAAGAAGAAAGAGAGCTTTTGGAAAAGTCGTTTTTCTTTTTGGCCTCGATGACGGTTTCTCCCGCCAGTTTTCCTGAGGTCATCGCGAGATTGGAACCTTCGCGGTAAGCGGGGTTGGTCATCTGCGCGGCATCTCCCGCGACCAAGAACCCGTCCGAGGCCAGGGGAGGCATGGATTTAAGCCCGCCTTCCGGAATTAAGTGAGCGGAGTATTCCAAGGTCTTTCCGCCGGATATCAATTTTTTAATCAAGGGATGGGTTTTTACGTATTCGAGATGGTCGGAGGGGCGAATGTTTTTCTTTTGGTAATCCGAAAATTTGCAGCCGACCCCCAGAGAGACGCTTTCTTTATTGGTGTAGAGAAAAACGTATCCCATCATGCCCAAGGTCGTCGAGCCGAACATTTCCATGGTCGACCCTTCTCCGGGATTGAGTTGAAAGCGATCCTCGATGATTTTGGGGTCAAGCGCGATGACTTCCTTGGCGCCCAGGGCCACTTCCGCGGGCTTGAGTTCGTCGATAAAACCCGCTTTTTGCGCGATCATGGAATTAACCCCGTCGGCCGCGATGATGACCGAAGCCCGAAGCTCGTCTCCCTCCGAGGTTTTGATTCCGAGAATTTTTCCGTTTTCCTTGATGACGTCTTTAACGGTGACCCCGCAAAAAACCTCGGCTCCCGCTTCTTCCGCTTTTTGGGCGTACCAGCGGTCGAATTTGACGCGAATGATGGTATAACAATTGGGAATTCCATCGAGAAATTTAAGCGAGCGGTATCCGGTCGTGACCCAGGAATCCTCGGTGGTGATGCAGAGTTTTTGCTCGACGACCGGACGCTCGATCGGCGCGTTTTCTTCTTTCCAGAAATTAGGAACGATTTCATGGAGCATCTTAGAATAGAGAACGGCCCCTTGAACGTTTTTGGCTCCCGGATATTCTCCGCGTTCCAGAACAACGACTTTAAGGCCCGCGCGGGCCATCGTGATCGCGGCAGAAAGCCCCGCCGGGCCAGCCCCGACTACGAGCGCGTCATATTCGTCGGCCATGGCTATGCCGTCGCGTGTCCGACCGATTTTTGTACTTGAGAGACCAAGGCCTCGACATCGCAGGGCTTGGTCATAAAAGAAACGACTTGAGAGAATTTCTGGAAGAGCGGTTTAGAGGGCTCAAGCGCTGTCAAGATAATGATGGGAATGTTTTTAGTTTCCGGGTTTTCCGAGATTTGTTGGCCCAGAGAATATCCGTCGATACCCGGAAGCATGACGTCTAAAATCAGAAGATCCGGCTTATGCGTGGATATGGCAGACAGCGCTTGTTTTCCGCTGTCGCAAGTCGCGGTCTTAAACCCCGCCTTTTCAAGAGCATAAGAGATCATTTTAAGCATTTCCGGCTCATCGTCAATAATAAGAACTTTCTTTTCCATGTTTCTAAGCTATAAATTACGCCTAGCAGCTGTCAATGATGCGCTATAATGCAGAAAAGGGGTGGAATGTTCCATGGATAAAACTCAAGAGATCGATACGGCGTTGGAAGCGGCAAGAAAGGTGTCGGAAACTTTTAGCGAGACGAGGGTCTTGCCGTCTTATCGGAGAGCCGAGATATTGCAAAAAGTTTCGGCCAAAATACAGGAGAACTTCGAGGATTTCGCGCGTCTGATTTGTGAGGAAGTTAAAAAACCCTTAAAAGAAGCGCGCCGGGAGGTTTCTCGCGCGGTTTTTACTTTTAATTGGGCATCTGAGGAAGTCAAGCGCTTTGGCGGAGAGGTCTTGCCCTTGGATTTGGACAAGCCCAATATAGGCCGCTTGGCTTTAACGCGCCGCTTTCCCCGGGGGCCGGCGCTTTTGATCTCGCCGTTTAATTTCCCGCTTAACCTGGTCGCGCACAAGGTGGCGCCGGCCATGGCCTTGGGAATTCCCTTTGTGCTGAAGCCCGCGCCGCAGTCTCCGAAAACCGCCCAAAAATTGATGGAGATTATCTTTGAGTCGGGTTGGCCCAAAGGCTCGGCTGCGGTTTTGCCGTGTTCAAATGAGACGGCCGAGCGCCTGGTCCAAAGCGATTTGTTTGCCATTCTTTCTTTTACCGGCAGCGCGCCAGTGGGATGGAGATTAAAAGCCTTGTCCGGGAAAAAACACGTGGTTTTAGAACTGGGCGGAACCGCGCCTCTTTTTATTGATCAAAACGCCGATTTGGCTTTTGCGGCTCAAAGAGCGGCGTGGGGAGCTTTTTACTATAGCGGTCAGGTGTGTATTTCGGTTCAGAGAATTTTAGTCGCAGATGCTTGTTATGAGGCCTTTAAAGATTTGCTTCTTAAAGAAATAGCGGCTCTCAAGTTGGGAGATCCCAAAGATGAAAACACCGATATCGGCCCCTTGATCGATCAAAAATCGGAACAGCGAGTGGAAGATTGGATTTCAGAGGCGGTTAATCAAGGCGCGCGGGTTTTGTGCGGGGGCAAAAGCCGGGATGGGATTTTTATGCCGACACTCATTGAGAATGCGCCTCAAAATTGCAAACTCAGTTGCGAGGAAGTTTTTGGGCCTGTCGCCACTATCGAACGAGTTGCAAATTCGGATGAAGCCCTTAAAAAAATGTCCGAAGGCTCTTATGGGCTTCAGGCCGGAATCTTCACCAATGATTTGAGATTGGCCCATCGCGCTTGGAATGAACTTCCATATGGCGGGGTGATTGTCAATGATATCCCGGCTTTTCGCTCGGACGCGATGCCTTACGGAGGCAATAGAAGTTCCGGAATTGGGCGGGAAGGCGTGCGCTATGCCATGGAGGAATATTCTCAATTAAAAACGTTGGCGCTCAGATAAGCTTTTCCGTCTTTATTTGCGCCGATATCCCTGGGGAATCTGAAAGTTTTTTTCCGATAGCGGCGCGAGCTTAATTGAGGAAACGCTGCTGGTCATGGAAATAAGCGGCGTGGCGCCGTTTGGGTTTGCGGCGTCTAAAAGTCCAGTCAGGAGATTTTTTGTCGCCTCCGGCAAATTGGCGGATTTAAGTCCTTCTAAGGCCGCGGGGTTTTGGGATTGTTGTTTCGGAAGAGAAACATACCAGTTACTTTCCATCTCAATTGGAAAGCCCGGTATCTCCGACATCTTTTTTCTAAACTCGGTGATTCCCTTGGTCAACGCCGTTCCGCTGGAGTGGGTCATGGATTTGAGCATTTCAAGACCCAGGGGTTGAGCGCCCAGGCCAACGGAGCCCGTCCCGGCGGCCTTGAGATATTTGGAATTAAAGGCTTCGATTTCCCGATGGGCTTTTCTCAAAGTGAGAGTCCAGGGCGCGACCCAAATCTTGAGCTTAACCTTGAAAGTGGAAACTTGCTTGTTTTCGGTATTCTCCAATTTCATAATAAATTCGGCGTTATAAAGGCGGGTCTTAAAACCGTGGATGATTTTGCGAGTCTTTGAGGGGGCCATCTTAAATGAAGTCCCTTTCAGCCGGACCGGAATATGGGACATATTCGGCTCCTTAGGGGTTTTAGCCTCAAGCGGGACTTCGGTATAGGTCTTTTTCTCGGGATTAAGAATCCATCTTTTTTGGTCATCAAGCCGAATGAGATCTATTTTTCGCTTGGGCCCGCTTTGCGCGCCGCCGATCAGCCCCATCATGCCGCCGGAAAAATCCTGCACGGAATCGATAGAAGAATCGTTTCCTTTGATTTTCTGGATGGTTTTTCCTCTGCTGGCTCCGATTCCCATAAAACCGCTATTTTGATATTCCTCGCTAATTTGAACGTCGGCGCTTGAACGGAAAGGAATCAGTAACGCCAATAAAAGAGGCGGCGCTATCCTAAAAAAGAAAGGTTTCATGAATTAGTTGCAGGAGCGCTTCCTTGATTTTCAAGAGGAGACAAGACGCTCAGGCGGTGCCGTGCGCGGTGCCGTCTCCACCAAGAAGCCGGGTCATACCAATGTCCGGGATAGGTGAGATATCTTTGATAAAGCTGTTCGGCGCGCGCGGGATCCCGCGTTTTTTCGTAGCAGAGCCCGGCGGCCTTATAAAGGAAAATAGGCGCCTCTCGGCTTTGCGAGAAGGCGTCGGCAAAAGCGACCAGGAAAGAAACCTCGCCGGAGAAATCAGACATTTCGGCCGATCCCTTAATCGCGTTTTTGAAAGCTTTTTTGGAAACGGGGGTGTTGGGATAAAGTTTAATGATCTGTTGATCGGTTTTGATCGCCAGGGTCCATTGATCCAGTTTGGAGAAAAGGGCGCTGAGCGCTTCCAAAGCGGGCTGTACCCGATCGCTTTGAGGATAATCGGCAATCAGTTTTTGATAGGTCCCGATCGCGTTTTTATATTCTCCGACCTTTGTATAGAGAGCCGCCGCCTCGAATTCAGCTTTGGGGGCATGGAGGCTTTCAGGGTAGGCGGAAAAAACTTCCCGGAAAAAGATAATGGCTTTGTGCCGTTGAGAGTCAGCCTCGAAAAGTTGCGCTAAGCGCATTAAAATATCGTCAGAGTGGGGATAGAGGGGAAAGCGCACCTCGAAACGCCGGAATTCCCGTTCGGCTACTTTTCTAAGCGAGCCTCCCGTATATAAAGGAATGTTTTCAAGCATCGCGGCCAGGCGCTCTTCTTTGTTCATCCCCTGCGGTGGGCTCGCGAGATTTTGCCATCCCGGTTTTAAATGTCGCCCCAATGTTTTTTTGGCCAAGGTCAGAAAATTAGATTGCGCTTCCAAAGCTTCGGAAGAAGTGGGATATTCGTAAATGAGAGACAGGTAATCCATCAGGGCTTTTTTGTTGTGTTTGGCCGCTTGATGAAAGGAGGCTAAAAGCATCCAGGCTTTGGGCGCTTTGGGGAAAGACGGGTTGGCGGCGATAAAAAAGCTCATGGCTTTGGCGAGTCCGGCAGCCTCTTTCTTGTTGCGTGGAAGAGGTTCGGAGCTGAGAAATTTCCATTCCGCTTCTCTATCAAGAGTTTTGCTGGAATTTGGGGCGGAGGCGTTTGAAGTTGAAGGACTCTTTTTGTGTTTGCGCCGGGGCTTTTTCTTGCGCTCTTTATTTTTTGATTTTAACGGGGCGGGAGAAGCGCTTGGGGCGCTGGCCGGAGCGCTTGATTGCGGGGTTGTGGTTTCATCTTGCGCGAGTGATAGGCGTGGAATCAGGCTCAGTCCGGCTAAAGACAAAATAAAAAGAGACGCGGCTTTTTTAATAGATCGGTTTTTTGTCATAATATAAATATAGCTTAATTTCCTCCCTGTTGCGCCTGCCTTAGGGCCTTAAAAAATAACTTGAGTATTTTAGTCGGATATGTTACACTAAGGGTATGGCTAACGGGAAACCAGATGTCCTAAATCAAATTACCGAACGCGAGTATCAATATGGTTTTGTCTCCGAAGTGGAGGCCGATCAAATTGCCAAGGGGCTCAATGAAGAGGTCATTACCCTGATCTCTCAGAAGAAAAAAGAGCCGGCTTTTCTCCTGGAATTTCGTTTGAAAGCCTATCGGCATTGGCTGAAGATGAAAGAGCCGCAATGGGCCAATGTCCATTATCCGCCGATTAATTATCAGGATATCGTCTATTATTCCGCGCCCAAGCCGAAGAAAAAACTTTCCAGCATGGATGAAGTCGATCCCGAGGTCCGAAAGACTTTCGAGAAATTGGGAATCCCGTTGGAAGAGCAAAAGATGCTTTCGAATGTGGCGGTGGATGCGGTTTTTGACTCGGTTTCGGTGGCGACGACTTTTAAAAAGACCTTGTCGGAGGCGGGAGTCATTTTTTGCCCTTTTTCGGAAGCGGCCATCGAACATCCGGACTTGGTCGAGAAATATCTGGGTTCGGTCGTGCCTTATACCGACAACTTCTTCGCCGCCCTCAATTCTGCGGTGTTTTCAGATGGTTCTTTCTGTTATGTTCCCAAGGGCGTTCGCTGTCCGATGGAACTGTCAACTTATTTCCGAATCAACGCCAAGGAGACCGGGCAATTTGAACGCACCTTAATCATCGCCGAAGAAGGCGCGTCGGTGTCCTATCTCGAAGGCTGCACGGCCCCGATGCGGGATGAAAATCAACTCCACGCCGCCATTGTCGAGCTCGTGGCCTTGGATAACGCGCAGATTAAATATTCGACGATTCAAAATTGGTATCCCGGGGATAAAAATGGAAAGGGCGGTATTTATAATTTCGTGACCAAGCGCGGCAAATGCCAAGGAAAAAATTCCAAAATTTCCTGGACCCAGGTTGAGACCGGATCCGCGATCACTTGGAAGTATCCCAGCTGTTTGTTGTTGGGCGACAATTCCGTCGGGGAATTTTATTCCGTGGCGCTAGCTAACCATTATCAGCAGGCCGATACCGGAACGAAGATGATTCACGTCGGCAAAAACACCAAGAGTACGATTATTTCAAAAGGAATTTCCGCCGGACATGGGCAAAACACCTATCGCGGTCTCGTCAAAATCGCCAAGGGCGCGGAGTCAAGCCGCAATTATTCCCAGTGCGATTCGCTTTTGATGGGCAATCAGTGCGGGGCGCACACTTTCCCGACCTTGGAGGTGGGAAACACCTCGTCTCAAATTGAACACGAGGCCACGACTTCAAAAATCGGGGAAGACCAACTCTTTTATCTTAGAAGCCGGGGCCTCTCGGCGGAAGACGCGGTGGGGCTGATCGTCAACGGCTTTTGTAAAGAAGTTTTTCAGGAACTCCCCATTGAATTTGCGGTGGAGGCCCATAAGCTGCTCAGCATCAGTCTTGAAGGCGCGGTAGGATAAGGAGAAACTTTATGCTCGAAATTAAAAATTTGTGCGCGAAAATCGGAGACAAGCCGATTTTAAAGGGAATCAACTTGACCGTCAATCCCGGAGAGGTTCACGCCATTATGGGCCCCAACGGTTCAGGGAAAAGCACCTTGTCCTATATTTTGGCCGGGAGAGAAGGTTATGAAGTGACCGAGGGCAATGTCCTTTATGAAGGCAAGGATTTACTCTCAATGCCCACCGAGGTCAGAAGCCGGGAAGGCGTTTTTCTCGCCTTTCAGTATCCGGTCGAGATTCACGGAGTGACGAATAAATATTTTCTCAAGGCGGCCGTCAATGCCAAACTCAGGCATCAGGGAAAGCCTGAAATGAGCGCGGGCCAATTTCTTTCTTTTGTCAAAGAAAAAGCTAAAACCGTTGAGATGGATGAGGCGCTTTTAAGCCGGCAGGTCAACGCGGGATTTTCGGGGGGAGAAAAGAAAAGGAATGAAATTCTCCAGATGGCGGCCTTGGAGCCTAAACTCGCCATTTTAGATGAGACCGATTCCGGTCTCGACATCGACGCCCTTAAAATTGTTTCTCATGGCATCAACGTGATGCGCAACCCGCAGCGCTCGTTTTTGGTGATCACTCATTACCAGCGGCTGTTGGATTACGTCGTTCCTGATTTTGTCCATGTGTTGTCCGATGGGCGCATTATCCGCTCCGGAGGCAAGGAATTGGCCTATCAGCTTGAAAAAGAAGGTTATGCCTGGGCTAAGGAAGAATTCGCGGGGTTAAAAGGATGAAGGAAGCGGTTTTGGAAAAATCTCCCCTTGAAGTTGAGTTTGAGCAGGCCTTGCCTTATCTTCCGGCCGGGGAAGCGCCATGGGTTGAACGCTTAAGAAAGCGTTCTTTCGAGCGTTTTACCCAAACCGGCTTTCCCGGCGAACAAACTCCGGGTTGGAAATTTTTTCCCGCTTCTAAAATTCAAGAGACTCCCTGGAAGTTATTTGAGTTCCCCCTGAATGCGCGGGTCGCGGATTTAAAGCCTTCTTCGCTTTTCGCCAAAGAAAATTATTTTTCGCTCACTTTTTTTAATGGTTATTGTCTGCCCGATCTCAAGAGTCCGCATTCGGAAGGCTTCATCGCGGCCAGTCTCGCCGCCCTTTTAAAAAACAACCCGGAGCGCTTTGAAAATTTTTGGGGGCATCGCCCGGTTGGAGGTTTGGGGGCTTTTGAGGCGCTTAACGGCTCTTTGTTTCAAGATGGAGTGGCGATCGTTTTGCCCCAGGGGTTTTCTTCGCTCAATCCTCTCCATCTTTTTTCCCTCAATCATCCGCTCAATCATGCCGCGATGACGCATCCCTTGAATTTAATTGCGTTGGGCCCGCGCTCGAAGGCGGTGATTATTCAGGAATACGCCGGGCAAGCCGGGGTTTGTTTGAATAATACCGTCACTGAAATTTTTCTGGATGAAGGCGCGCAGTTAGATTTAATTATTCTGGAAAGAGAAGGAGCGGGCTCTTTTCACTTGGAATCAATCGCCGTTCACCAGGCGTCTCATAGCCGGTTTTCGGTTTCTTCGGTTTTCTTGGGAGAATCTTCTTCTCGACAAGAAATATCCGTCGAGCTTCAAGGGGAAAATGCCGAGTGCCAAATCAACGGCCTTTACCATCCAAGCGCTTCTCAAAGCAAGAATATCAAGACGACCATTACCCATTTTAAACCGAATACCCGCAGCGTCGAGCTTTATAAGGGCATTTTGGATGGGCAGGGAAAAGCGGCCTTTGAGGGCTTAATCGCGGTCAAGCCCGAGGCGCAAAAAACCGACGCGAGCCTCCATAATAAAAACCTGATTCTCTCTGAAGAAGCCCAAGTTCATACTAGCCCGGAATTTAAAATCGAGGCCGATGATGTTCGCTGCAAGCATGGCTCGGCCATCGGACAGATGGATTTGAGCGCGCTTTTTTATTTAAAGAGCCGCGGCTTGGGAGATAAAGAGGCCAGAGAAGCCCTGATCTACGCCTTTCAAAGCGAGATCATCAACGCTATTCCAGTAGAAAGCGTTCGGACCGCCATTTTGGGTCTCTTGTCTCAAAAGTCAGGCTTGGGAGATTTATCCCATGAGCCTTGATATTCTGGAAATTCGGCGAGATTTTCCCATTCTCTCCCGCCAGGTTCATGGCAAGCCCTTGGTTTATTTTGACAACGCGGCGACCACTCAAAAGCCCAAGGCCCTCATTGCCGCTCTGAGTTCTTTTTACGAAAACCATAACGGGAACATCCATCGGGGAGCCCATACACTCTCCGATGAAGCGACCACTTTGGTTGAAAACGCTCGCCAAAAAACCGCGGATTTTATTAATGCTCCGAAGCCGGAAACGATTATTTTTACCCGCAACGCCACCGAGGCCATTAATTTGGTGGCCCATTCCTGGGGCCGCAAATTTTTAAAAGCCGGAGATGAAATTGTTTTAACCGAACTCGAGCATCATTCAAATTTAGTGCCTTGGCAGATTCTCGCCGCGGAAAAATCGCTTAAACTGCGCTTTATTCCCATTACCCGCGTGGGAGATCTGGATTTGTTCGCCGCTCGAGAATTGTTTTCAGAAAAAACTAAGCTGGTCTCTTTTACCGCGGCTTCTAATGTCTTAGGAACGCTTCCGCCGGTGTTGGAGATGATTACTCTGGCTAAGCAATTTGGCGCCAAAACCTTGGTGGACGCTTCTCAGTGGACTCCGCATTTTAAAACGGATGTCCAGAAATGGGGATGCGATTTCCTGGCTTTTTCCGCGCACAAGATGTTGGGGCCCACCGGGCTTGGGGTTCTCTATGGCCGGGAAAGCCTGCTTGAGGAGATGGATCCTTTTTTGGGCGGCGGGGACATGATTGAGACAGTTGAGCTTGAGACCTTTACTCCAAATGTTTTGCCCGCGAAATTTGAGGCGGGAACGCCGGCGATCGCGGAAGCCGCTGTTTTTCCGGAGGCTTTAAATTATTTGTCTAAAATCGGATTTGCCGAAATGGAAGCCCAGGAAAAGATTCTTTTGCATCGAGCCCTTGAAATTTTGAAAAACGAACCGGAAATCGAGCTTTACGGGTCTGACTTGGCTGAAGGCCGCGGCGGAGTGATTTCCTTTAATCTTAAAGGTCTTCACCCGCATGATGTCGGTACCTCTTTGGATTTAGAAGGAGTCGCGGTGCGGAGCGGTCATCACTGTTGCCAGCCGCTCATGCGCCGCTTGGGAGTGGGTGGAACGGCACGCGCGAGTTTTTATTTCTATAACACGCTTGAGGAAGTTGAAATTTTTGGCCGCGCCCTTCGGAAAACCATTCAATTTTTTAAGCCGAGGCTTAAGGCCGTTGGGGTTAAATAATGGAAGGCGACCAAGAGCTCAAAGAGCTTTATCAGGATGTTTTGCTCGATTATTCCCAAAGCGGGGCGCATAAGGGAAAAATCGAGAATCCCCACTTCCACTCGCGCGGGATTAACCCCGTTTGCGGAGATGAAATTGAAATTGCGATGGACGTCAAAAATCCCTCGGGAGTCATCGA
The DNA here is from genome assembly GCA_021819565.1 of bacterium. GTDB lineage: Bacteria > Elusimicrobiota > Elusimicrobia > UBA1565 > UBA9628 > JAKAQV01. The sequence continues at coordinate 14,162 of JAKAQV010000016.1, forward strand.
GAAAATTCGCTATAGCGGGCATGGCTGCGTGATTAGCCAGGCTTCCGCGGCCATGATGGCGGAGTGTCTTGAGGGCAAAACGCCTGAGCGTGCGCGCGACTTGGTTTTGGCGTTTAAAGACATGATGCTTTCAAAGACGTCTCTTGATTTGTTGCCCGCCGAGCTTGAGGTGATGAAGGCTCTTGAAGGGGTCCGGAAATTTCCCCTGCGCGTTAAATGCGCGACGCTGGCATGGAACACGATTCAAAAAAGTTTTCCGGAGGAGAAACGCTCGTGAGCGAATTGACCAAAGAGATTACTTTTAAGGAAATTGGAGAAGCCCTGCGACCGGTTTTTGATCCCGAGATTCATATGAGCATCGTCGATTTGGGGCTCATCTACGGAGCGGAAATTCGCAAAGGAGAAACGCCGATGGTTAAGGTCTACATGAGCTTGACCTCGCCGGCTTGTCCTTATGGGCCGATGCTTCTTTCCTCGGCTCACGGCGCGTTGGCTAAAATCGTCGGGATGGAGGAAGTCGACATCGATTTGGTCTTTGATCCGCCTTGGGATCCAAAGACCATGGCCAGCGAAGAGGCCAAAGAACAGTTGGGGTTATTTTAGGCGAGGCCTTTATGAAAATTACAAGTTCGGTTGAATACGCGACGCGCTTGATTGTCGCTTTGGGAAGATTCTACGGCGGGGATTCGATTGCTTCAAAAAAACTCGCGGAAATTGAAAATATTCCGGCGGACTTTGTCGATCAAATCTTGATGCATTTGCGCCGGGCGGGCTTGGTTGAAAGTCGGCGTGGAGCGGGCGGCGGCTATACCCTTTCGCGGCCTCCCTCTGAAATTAAGCTCGGAGACGTTTTGCGTGGAATGAACGGGCGGATTTTGGAAGGCGTATGCGATAAATATGAATCTGGCGAGAGGGAATGTCGTCACCAAAGTTCTTGCGCGATTTCTCCGGTTTGGAAAAAATTAGGGGATTTAATCGAGAACTATCTTGATTCCGTGACCATCGAGCAATTGATGGGAGAACCTGAGGCGACCCCAATTTCCACGGAGGCGCTGAGATGAATTCCGGTCTGACCGCTCGAGTTTTGAGCGCCTTAGATCAAGTGCGTCCCTATATCGAGATGGACGGGGGCAAGGTTTCCTTGGTGGATGTCGACGAGATGACCGGAGTCGTGCGGGTTTCTCTTAAAGGGGCTTGCCAGGGCTGCCCGAGCGCGGGAGCGACTCTCAAGGGCGGAATTGAAAGAGCGGTCAAATCCAAGGCGCCGGAAGTTAAAGCAGTTATCTTGGCGTGAAGAAAATAGATTTTCATACCCATTCCCATTATTCAGACGGCACTTCTCGCCCGGAAGATCTCGCTCGGCGCGCGGAAAAAGCGGGTCTTGAGCTTTTGATTTTAACCGATCACGATACCGTGGCCGGTTTCCCCGAACTGCTTGAGGCCGCCAAACTCCATCAAGTTTCCGTGGCCTGTGGAATTGAAATTAATACCGCGGATTCCGGCGTTCACATTTTGGGCTATGGCCTAAAGTGGGATTCGCCTTTGCTGATGGAAACTCTATCGGATTTTCGCGCGCGTCGGCGTTTGCGGGTTGAAAAAATGCTGGAAAAACTCAGATCTCTGGGCTTTCCGATTGATTTTGAGGATGTGGGGCAAGTCTCTAAAGAAAGTTTGGGTCGGCCCCATATCGCCGATGCCCTGGTCAAAAAAGGCTTGCTCAAAAGCCGCCAGGAGGCTTTTGACCGACTCTTAAGCGGAGGAAAACCCGGATACGTCGAGTCCTTGGGGCCTTCTCCGAAAGAAGCCATTGAACTCATCCGCAGTTTTGGCGGTTTTGCCTCCTTGGCGCACCCGCATATCATCAAAAAATCCGAAAAAATCCCTGAATGGATTGAATGGGGGCTTGAGGGCCTGGAAGGCTATTATGCCGATTTAAATCATCCGCAAAAATGGCGAAATTTAGCGCAGGAGAAAAATCTTCTTTTGACCGGCGGCAGCGACTTCCATGGTCCGGGCAGCGGGCGAGACAAGGTTTTTGGTGTTGAAATCCCGGATGAGGTTTACCAAGAGTTTCTCAAGCGATTGGAGGCGTGTCCGCATGGAATTTATCGCGCATAGAGGGGCCAGCGCTCACGCGCCGGAAAACACCTTGGCCTCTTTTAAAAAGGCCCTTCAAATGAAGGCTCGGTCCATCGAGCTGGATATTGCCGAGAGTCGAGACGGTCGCCTGGTCGTCATTCACGATGACAATCTCAAAAGGGTGGCGGGGTTGCCTGGCCGAGTCGAGACTTACACTGCGGCTCAGCTTAAAAAGATGGACGCCGGTTCCTGGTTTTCGGAAAGGTATTCTGGGGAAGGCATCCCCACTTTAGAGGATGTTTTTGAACTCGTCGGGAAAAAAGCGGAAATTAATGTCGAGATGAAGGGAGGGTGCCGAATTTATCCTAAAATAGAAGAGAAGCTTTACCGTTTATTGAAAAGAAGGGCTCTCAAGTCCCAGGTTTTAATTTCCAGTTTCGATCATGAGGCTTTGTTCCATTTTAGGGCCTTGGACTCCCGAGCTCGCATCGGTTATCTTTTGGGGCGAACTTCTTTATCGAGGGCTTTTGAGGAAATGGCGGATTTAAAGGCCGAGAGCCTGAACTTAAGCGCAAGTCAGGTAAGCGCTCAGATTGTCTCTCAAGCCCATCGGAAGGGGTTTAAAGTGTTGGTGTATACGGTCAACAAAATCGAAGAGGCCAGGCGCCTCGACAAGATAGGAGTAGACGGAATTTTTAGTAATTTTCCGGAAATGAAAAATGACTTCTAAAACGCTCTCAAAATCTCCAAAACCGACGGAAAAAGATATCGAGCTTGAGGCCGAGCGCCTGTTTTCCAAGGGTCTCGGAGATTTAGGCTATTCCGAAGATGATCTGCTTCGCTGCGCGGAGCTAACTTGGAAAATCAACGCCCTTAAGCGGGAAAGAAATGCCGTCATTCCGGCTCATGTCTATCAGCGCGCCGAGATTTTGCACGGGGTGGCCGATTTTATCGGGGATTCTTATAAGCTAGCCCGCCTCTGCCAAGGAAATTCCGCTGAACTCATCATTTTTTGTGGCGTGCGCTTCATGGCCGAAACCGCCAAGATTTTAAATCCGGAAAAAGAGGTGCTGTTGCCGGCCCCCGAAGCTGGCTGCTCTCTTTCTGAAAGCATCGCCCCAGAAGACGTTCGCCGTTTGCGCGCGGAACACCCCGGAGCTCCGGTTTCGACCTATATCAACACCTCGGCCGCGGTTAAGGCGGAGTCCGACGTGATTGTCACGAGCGCCAACGCGCCCAAGATCCTCTCAAAACTATTTGAGACGCATAAGAAAGTCATTTTCTTGCCGGACGAGATGATGGGAAAAAATTTGGCGAAAGCGCTGGACAAAAAAATTGGCAGCGAGCTCATCGTCTGGAAGGGAAGCTGCATCGTCCATGAAAATTTTGACGCTTCTTCAATTGAATATTACCGGAAGATTTACCCCGGGGTTAAAATTTTAGCTCATTCCGAATGCAGCCCAAGTCTTGTCTCTTTGGTTGACTTAGTCGGAGGAACCGGCGACATGATGCGCTATGTCGAAAAAACCAAGGCCCCGCATTACATGCTCATTACCGAGTGCGGCCTGGGGGATCTGGCGCGAACGAAATTTCCGGAAAAAACGTTTGTCCCGATGTGCCGTTTGTGTCCCCATATGAGGGCGACCGATTTAAAGGCTATCTTGCGCGCTCTGGAAAATCCTCGTCCGTCCAGCGTCATCGAGGTTCCCTCTGAAATCGCCGAGTGCGCCAAGCGCCCGATTGAAAAGATGTTTGAGATGGCCGAAGACGGAGCTGCGCTTTAATGGGAAACGGCTGGGGCGCGCTTTCTGGATCTTCTAAAGCGGCTTTAGGTTTTGATTCCAGTTTGTTTTCGCGCGTTCTTAAGGATTTCGAGGCCCAATTAAGCCAAAACCAATCTCTCGGTTTTGATTCCCTCGGTCTTCTTCTTTACGCGGCGGCTGAGAAAAAAGAAATCAGCCAGGATCTCGTTAAGAATCAATTATTGGAAGCCGCTCAAAAATTTTCCGGCTCTCAATTCTTTCTTTCTTTTAAATCAAAAGAGCATTTCTTTGCCGCCTCTCAATGGGCGCGGCTTTTTTTTGACGCATTTTCTTTTTTCCATACCGAGGAGTTTAAGGAATCCGGCCGTGTCTTGATTGAATTTTTAGACGGCTTTTATGATCCGGAGTCGGGGGCTTTTGTTCGCTCAAAAGAA
>JAKAQV010000017.1 GCA_021819565.1 bacterium
TCGTAGAGGCCGATTTTCTCGTCTTCGGGATGTTTATTGATTCCGGCATATTCTAGGCTTAAATCTTCGTAGCGCTTGAATTTATAGACCGCGTCGTTCATGAGAGCGCTGTTAAAAACGCCAAGGCTGACCAAAACCTCAAAATCTTTCACGTTTAAACCCGTCACTTTTTTAAACAAGCCGGGTTCCAGCTGCGTGATGACGTCTTTAAGGCAGCGCTCGCGGTAATCGGTCAGATACATAAAAACCGGCACGCGCGTAGCGAATTTAATGAGTTTTTCCTGAATTTGCTTTCGCAGGCTCTTGTATTCTTTTTCTTCCTCAGACAAACGTTTCTTTTCCTTGGCGGAAAGCTCTTTTTCGTTGGCTTTCTTTTTAATTTTCTCAATCGCCTCGGATTTATTGATGATGGTCTCAATATCCTGGTTGAGGCTCCGAAAGCCCTCGATTTTCATGAGGGCGTCCATGGCTTTTTTGTCGTCCATCAGCCTTTTAAGCGTCGAATTATCCACGTTGACAAGAAGCGCGCTTTCCCATCTTCGCGCGAGCAAGGTCGCGGTCGTTCCGCTCATCGCCATATCCAACACGCCCGCCGCGTTAATTTCTTTCATGGAACTCCCGTCATAGGCCAAGACCGGAAGAAATCTGATGAACTCCTCAACCTTTTTCTCGGGGTTGGATTCATTGACGTTTAAGCGGCAGCTATATTCCTGGATTTGGCGCAAAGCCCGGTTGGGCGCGAAATCAAAAACGTAGCACTCTTCCTTGATAATCTGCTCTTGATTGGGATGATTGCCATCGGGGTTTTGAATCGTCCAGGGAGATTGGACCCGAAAAGCGGCTTGAAAATAGGTCTCGGGGCTTGAAGAGTTTCTCAGCATTAAAATGCCCGCCCAAGGCTTGACCGTCACTCCCGTAGTCAGCTTGCCGCAGGAGAGAGTGATGGTTTTCGTTTTGAGGGGGTCATCCATCGCTTTTTCCACTGGAGACAAAGCTCCAGCGCCCATTCCCGCCGCGCTTCCGGCGGCGACAATGACCTTGTAGTCATGATAGAACCGGTTTTGCTTTTTTGCCAGTAGATTTCGCATCGCGTGGCACGAAGCGACGCTGGGCAAAAACCATAGAGTGTGAGACAAAACGTTCAAGAGGCGCGCGTCTGAAAACGGCATTGGCGGCTTTTGCGCTCCCAGTTTGAGATTGTCCACATTGCTTGGCAAAAAAGAGCCGCGAATAAGATCGAGCCATTTCTGAACCTCGTCTTGATGGGCGAAAACCGCTCCTTCGCCTTCTCCCGAGGCGGAAAAAAAGGCGTTGAGATCGAACTCGTTATACTCGCCTTCCAAGGCGACTTCGCGAATCGAATCGGGAAGCTGGTAGGTCAAGAGAACCATTCTTGGAAGAGCGGCGTAAGGATTATCTTTCCCTGTCCAGTTTTCTTTGGCGCGCTGTTCATCCGAATAAGTCCAGTTAAAGATCTGTTCCTCGATGAATTCGCCGGAAGTAATGGCGCGAAACGGGGTCCCGGAAAGGTAGAGATACCCATCGGTCGTGATCGGCATCAAGTTCTCGTCATAATCCTCAAGTCCCGCGCCCGCTTCAAATTCGAGCTCTTTTTTTTCTTCGCCTTCAAATAAATCTTTTGCGTTGTCTCGCCAGGCGCCGTAGTGATATTCGTCTAAAATGACGCAATCCCAGTGAGTCGCGTGGACCCATTCATTCTTGGGCTTGATTCCGCCAGCACTGTTTTTGCCCAGATAATCTTGAAAAGAGCCGAAACAAATCAGCGGTTTCTTTTTGTCGGCTTTTTCATAAGACAAGCCGCCTGGCGAAATAAATTGCCAATCCTTAAAATCGACATGACTTTTTAAATCCTCTTCCCAAGCGCTTTGGGCCGCGGGCTTAAAAGTCAAAACCAAAACCTTTCGCCAGTTCATTTTCTTGGCCAGTTGATAGGCGGCAAAGGTTTTCCCAAAACGCATCTTCGCGTTCCACAGAAAATGCGGGGCCTTGCCTTTGTTTTCCCGCCGAAAACTTTTAAAGTAGTTCGCGGTTTTTTCAACTGCCGCTTCTTGCTCCGGCCGCATTTTGAAATAAAGCGAGCGATTGTCCTCGCTTCTTTCCCCGTTTTTAACCGCGAGAATCGCCGCTTTGACGCGACTAACATCGCACTTAAACCACTCGCCCGCCGGGTTTTTGACGCCGGAATTTCTCAGATAGCGGTGAACGTCGCGATCGCTGACAATTGAGCCGTCGCCTCTCATCGCGGATTCTTCCAAAACGATTTTATAAGGCGTTTCCCCCGGTCTCAAAGTCGGATATTGCTGCGCGACTCGCCGCCGCGCGTCCACGGCGGTGTAGCCGATCTTAAGAAGCCCAGTATATTGAGGACTTTTGTCCTCATATGCGTAGAGAGTGGGCCTCGTCTCCGGGCGCGGTGGGAAAAAGGATTTATTCATCTTTCGTTGGCATGGGGCGAACAATTGAATCAATAAAGGCTATTTCCTGATCAGACAACCCAAAATGAGCGTAGAGTTTTTCATCCGTCCAAGTTTTATTCATGGGAAGAAGTGGCACAAACGAAAAACGTTCTTTGGTGATATGCTGCGTATTTTTGCGCAAACCCACGAGAAATCGCAGAAACTTGGAGCGAAGATAGGTGGCGAGGTTTTGCGCCTCAGATTCGCTCTTATAAGCGCCGACAACCAGGTAGGTTTCGGTGCACGCGCTGGGTGGAGAAGCGACGATGGGTTTTCCCATGATCATTCTGGGATAATCGCGAGATTCGCCCCCTTCGCCATATCCCATGGAAATAAAAACTTTCCATAAGTCGATCATTGCCGCGCCGCTTGGGAGCGCTGTTTTCTCGATTTTTCCAATGGCATTATTGGCGTACAAAACAACGCCGCCTTTGCCCGTAGGACGTTCAAATGTGCGCAATCCAAAAGGCTTCTGTCTGGAAACTTGTTCGCTCATGGGCGGATATTTTTTGGCCATCACTTTTTCCAGTATCGTGATCGCTTTATTAAATCGGACGAAGGTGTCGAACTGGTCTAAATTTCGCGTCATTGTGTCGCTTAAATTATTCATATGAGTGGTCACGCGGCATGGCCCATCAAAATCTCGCTCCCATAAAAAATAGCAGACTCCGCCGATTACCTTAACGCCCGGAAAAACATCGGACGCTATCGGATAATCTACCAATCGCGAAATGCGACGATCTCGGAGCATATCTTCCCGAAATTGATCTAGACCTTTTCCGCCCGCAAACCAGCGGGATGGAATAATCATGCTTAAAAATCGCGGGTTGAGTTTTTTGGCTTTTTCAATAAATAATTGATAGATGGGGGATGAGCCCGTGCTTTCCCCCGCGTCGCTCAACTGATACGGCGGGTTGCCGATAATGACATCGAATTTCATAGAGAATATCTCCTCGGGTTTCTGCGTGTGGATAAATTCATAGGCGTGAGATTCAAGGCTTTCGCTTCGGTCGTATTCTTCGCGGCTGGCTCCGCAAAAGGCGCATTGACCCTTGGCCCAGGTGTGCGCGCCGTTTTTGAAGCGAATGTTTCCCGCCTCATCATCAAAGGTTTCGCAAATAGAGTAGCGGCCATTGGCGGTTTTGGAGCAGTAAAGAGAACGTCGCGACAAAAGGGCGGTTAATTCCGTGATGGCCAGGCCGAAAATTTGATTTTTAAGAATATGATTGAGTCTCTTCTGGGGGTTTGGAATTTCTTTTTCAAGGCCCTGGTTTAAGCGCTTGGCGATTTCGCGCAAAAAGACGCCGGTTTTTGAGGCCGGGTCTAAAAAGCGCGCGTTTTTGTCTTTCCAGATTTCAGCAGGCAGAAGATCCAACATCTGATTGGCTAAAGACGGCGGAGTAAAAACCTCGTCGCTGCTCAAATTCGCCAAGCACGTCAAAACGTCGGGGTTATAGCTTGCGCTGATCGGCACTGGAAACCTCCAAAAAATGCGTCGGCGGGTATTCTTTCTCGGGCGTCGGAATAAACACATCGTCTCCCAAATCCGAAAAGAGCGGCAGGGCTTTTATCTCCGCGTGGCCCAGCAATTCGTGAAAAGTGAAATCACGCCTTTTCATCCAGCTCCCGTTAATCGGCGACCATTCGGCAAAGACAATCAGGCGCGGATTTTCCCCCACGGTTTTAAGGGTCAAGGCGTCTCCCCATATAATATTGAGACTCAAAATGTACCGGACGGCCTCGCGGCATTTGTCTTGAGCCTTCTCCTTGAAAAGATCGGAATACCGCGAATTAAAAACATCGAAAAGTCGCCGGCGGCATTTTTCGGCGTTGTCTTGAAGGATATCAATTCCGTAAATGGATGAAACGGCCAAAACCGCGTTCCGCTCGTATTCAATCTGGGCTTTGGCGTAGCGGCTTTCAACGACGCGGAGCTTTCTCTCCAATATCTCGGCCAAAAAATTCCCCGTTCCGCACGCGGGTTCTAAAAAGCGAGACTCGATGCGTTCGGTTTCCTGCTTGACCAAATCCAGCATGGCCGAGACTTCGCGGCTAGAAGTCAGCACTTCGCCGTGGTCTTCAACTCTTTGTTTTGAAACGACTTGTTTTTCAGTCAATGTTTAATCCCAGTCTCTTTCAAGCGTCCGCTTTCTCTATATCGGTATTTTACAAGTTCATCGGCAGGAATATCCTGCGTTGAATAAGGTAGCGCCAATAGTCCTTTATATTCATTCATGGAAGAGCCCTCAATGAGACGCGATTGCATTTTACCCTAGCATTAAAAGTTTGTTCGGTTCCTCAAGTAAAACCGAGCCTTAAGAGCCTAAAACGCCCTCTGTAACCTTAAATTGCGAACATTATTGTTAATAATGTTTTCTCGTTCTCAGAGGAGAAATCGCAAGCGACTTGCATCTGTGCGGTTGCTCAAGCATTCTTGAATGAAAAATAAGCCGCTCTTTCTTGTCAATCATGGATTTGTCCTATTGAATCCAGTGTCCCGGCTGACTTGGCGGTAAAGGCAAAGGAAAGATTTGAGGCGCCGCTTTAATCTCGGGCATTTTCTGAAGCCTGGATTTGAGCCGCAAACGGCCGCTGCGCTTGTCTAAGAGATAATTGGCGAGATCGCGGTCTTTAAAGCGCCAGCCACGCCCCATTTTAACGGCGGGAATGATTCCGCTTTCGGCTAATTTCGCGACCGTTACGGGAACCTTCTCTTTATACCCCAATATTTTGGAAGCCTCTTCACTGGTCCGATAAGAAGATAAATTATCCACTTCAGTCTTTAAAAAGACCGTGCTTTTACCGGATTTCAATGGGTGAAGTCGCCCCAACCTGATCCAGCCCTCATAGAGCTGCGTTCTCTGAATTTGAAGTTTCTCGCAGGTCTCGGAAACGGTGTAAAAAATATCTGATGCGCCGCCGCTGGTCCAATTATTTTGTAAAGCGGCATCAAGACCCTCCAGGATTTTAGGATCAGGCTCTTGGCCCGTCACGCTCTTAATGGCATGGCGCATAATGGCCAGCCGAACGGGCTCTTCCGGCAGTGATTCCTGTCTGATGGGACCTTCAGCATGATCTCCAAAGCGTCGGTCAAGGTCTTCCACTAATTCCTTATCGCTGAAGTGGTAATAGCTGAGGGTCGTCACAAGACTCTGGTGGCGGGCCAAGCGCTGAACTCGCTTAATATCAAGCCCAGTTTCCACCCACTCTGAAATTTGGGTGTGTCTCAGGTAGTGCGTTGTATATTCCTGCGGCAGTTTTGCCTCCTGGATCAGGGGTGAGAAAATTGACTCCGCATAGTAAGGGGCTTTAATGACATGGCCGTCTTTCTCAGAGAAAAATAGAGCGGGACCATTTTTTTCTTTGCTTTTGGGTTTAATAATGGTCTCAGGAGTCAGTCTCTGAGTTTTCAAATACTCAGCCCGGACTGAGAGATAGCGCTTAAGATAACTAAACCCCCAGGGAGTGATATAAACGGTATCCTTAGAACCAGCGGGGCGGCCTTTAGACTCCCAAATAAGTAGAGGCACATGTCCGCCATGACTTTTTTGCCCCATTAAAACATCATCTATGCCTAAGTTTACGACCTCGCTGAGGCGCAGGGCCGTATCTTTCTGAAGAGCGACCATCGTCTTATCACGCAGATAGACAAACTGCGCTTTAAGTTCCATCGCATCAAGGAGTTTGTCATCTATCCGGCAGAGGCGTTCCACTTCTTCCCGCGACAAGCGGTGATATTGTTCCTCATATTTGGCCCAGAAGACTTTAAACTCCTTGCGGATATCATCCGGGATTATATTTTGGGCAAAGGCCGCTTTAAAGATCCCTTTAATCGCCATGAGGCGATTAGTAATAGTCCCCGCCTTGAGCTGGGGAACGCGGCTTTCCAGGTCGATTTTGTATTCCTTAATGTCTTCAGAATTAAAGTCGGCCAGATGATTCAATGGGCGCTGTGGATGATGATGGGCGACGACCTGAAAAAAATCGCTGAACGCGCTTTGATAGCTTTGTTGACTTTTTTCGCTTAAGGGTTGCCCGGAACGCTCGTTTCGGGCGTTCTTGAGCGCACGATTCATTTCTTCTGACAAGGTTTGTGGGATTTTCATGGCAAGGCCTCCTGAAACATCTGGTTATTATTTTTTTACCGAAAATATTTCTGCTAATTTTGATTTGAAATCTTATTTGGGGTGGTGGAAAATCTGAACATTTTTTTATTGGGTTAAAAACAATCGTAATATGGCGACCTATCTCATCATATAGGACTCGATTAATTTGCTCCGGATATTGATCTATTGATCCCATAATTTCTAGAATAACCCTGTGAATTTGCTCTGCGCTTATTCGCCGCACAAGGCAGAGTTCCTTACCATAATTTCTGGCTTTTACGCATTCATAGTAAGAGAAGCGTCGGCTTTTGGCATAAGAATATGTTGGTGTCATTGCGGATAGGCATTGGGCGCAGCGCAACTTGCCCCGAAGCCACATTTTCAACTTGCGATGACAACACTGGCTATTCATTGGGGATCTCCAATTTAACTGGGAGCGTTTTAAAAGGCTGGTTTGGCCGTCTTATTTCAGCAGGTGATAGATTGAGGGTTTTGACGTAAAGGAGTGGCTTTCCGCTAAAGGCAAATCCAGCCCCCGCAATAGATTTCCTTTTTATACGAAGCTGCGACAAGAAATGTCAGGACCGACCCGCCGAGAGGCGGGTTTTGTATTTTGGCAATCTCATGACCAAAGATCATTTATTGAGTTCTTACGATTTCCCTTACCCTGAAGAGCTTTTAGCGATGGAGCCGAGCGCGGTTCGGGATGATTGCCGGCTTTTGGTTTTTGAGCGCGCCACGGACAAAATTTCCCATGCGCGATTTCGAGATCTGGGCGATTATCTCAAGCCCGGCGATTGCGTGGTTCTCAATGAAACAAAAGTTCTTTCCTGCCGTCTGATCGGGAAAAAAGCGAGCGGGGGAAAAGCCGAGCTTCTCTTAGTTCGGGAAATAAATCCAGGATTATGGGCGGCGCTGGGTTCCGGTTTTAAAAAAGGGCAAACGCTTCATTTCCCGGCCGGATTGACGGCGGAGGTTGAGGGCCTAAGCCCCGATGGAGAATATCTTTTGCGGTTCAATCAAGAGGATATTTTGGGTTACATGCGGCGGGAAGGTTTTCCGCCTTTGCCTCCCTATATTCTAAAAAAGCGTAAAAATAAAAACGGGGCGAATGTTAATGACTCAAAAGACGGGAGTTCTTATCAAACAGTCTATGCCGAACATGCGGGTTCGATTGCCGCTCCGACCGCCGGCCTTCATTTTACTCCCGAACTTTTATCTCAACTCGAAAAAGCGGGCATTGTCATTTGCCGCTTGACGCTCCATGTCGGCCGCGGCACTTTTAAGCCGATTGAGGGCCCGGACATCCGCTCCCATCAGATGCTCCCTGAATACTTTCATATTGATCGGGAGAATTTATCGAAGATCCGGGACGCTCAAAAAAGAGGCGGTCGCATCGTGGCTGTGGGAACGACGGCGACGCGAACACTCGAGACTTTGGCCATGCAAAGAGTTATTTCAGTATCATCTGATCATGCTCAGGACGTTTCAGAAGTCAGCGGTCTGGCGGATCTCTTCATTTATCCGGGATATGAGTTTCGGGCGGTGTCAGCCTTGATCACGAATTTTCATTTGCCGGAGTCCACGCCCTTGATTCTCGCCTCGGCAATTGCCGGTCGAGAAAAATTGCTCAGCCTCTATCAAGAGGCGTTTCTTTTGCGCTATCGCCTATTCTCTTACGGCGACGCGATGCTGATTTTATGAGTTTTTCTATTGTCGGGAAAGATTCGCAAACTCAGGCGCGGGCCGGGGTTCTAAAAACCGCCCATGGGGAAGTCGAAACTCCGGTTTTTATGCCGGTCGCGACCCAAGCTTCCGTCAAAGCGTTGTCCCAGGAAGATTTGGAGTCTCTGGGAACTCAAGCCATCCTCTCAAATAGTTATCACCTTTATTTGCGTCCGGGGACCTCTATTATCAAAGAAGCGGGCGGGTTGCACCGCTTCATGGACTATCACGGAATGATTTTAACCGATTCCGGCGGGTTTCAAGTGTTTAGCCAGTCGGATTTGCGGACAATTGACGAACACGGGGTTTCATTTAAGTCTCATATTGACGGAAGTTCTCACCGCTTGACCCCGGAAAAAGTCATCGAGATTCAATCGGAATTGGGTTCGGACTGTTGGACGGCTTTGGATGAATGCGCGCCGTATCCATCGGATGAAGCCGCGACGCGCAAAGCGCTTCTCCGCACTATGCATTGGTTGGATTTATCCGCGAAGGCTTTCCTTAAAAAGCGCGACGAAGGGTCTTTGGCGCTTTTTTTTCCGATACTCCAGGGTGGATTTTTTCCGGAACTGCGCTTAAGGGCGGCGGAACACATGTCACAAATTCCGGCCGATGGGATTAGTCTCGGCGGTTTTTCCGTCGGGGAGCCTAAAGATTTAACTTGGGAAATTTTGGGAAAGACCGTCGAAGCCCTTCCCGCTTCAAAGCCGCGGTATTTGATGGGTGTCGGCACCCCGGAAGATTTATGGAATGCGGTCGCTTTGGGCGTTGATATGATGGATTGCGTCTGGCCCACACGGGTCGCCAGGAACGGACAGGTGATGATTCGCGCCGGGCGCTATAATATTGGAACCAGCGTTTGCCGCAGGGATTTTGAGCCCCTTGAGCCGTCGTGTTCGTGTTTTGTTTGCAAACGCTATTCAAAAGCCTATATCTCTCATTTGCACCGAAGCCGCGAGCTTTTGGCCCATCGCCTAATTTCTTATCACAATATCCATTTGATGTTTACGCTCGCGCGCGAAATTCGTCAAAGTGTTATCCAAGGCGATTTTTCGCAAAAAAGACGCGCGTTTTTTGACGGACTTAAAAAAACGCCGCAGTTGGCTTGATAGGCGCCACGAGTTTGGGTTTGATTTAACTCACCTAAGACATTGCCGAACCCTAAGATTGCGGGTGGGGGGCCGAAAGCTGGGAATAGTCCGGTTCTGTTCCCATGTTCCAGAGAGCTTCAAGGTAATCCACCAGAGCCCCGAGATAGGGGTCTTTGAGATAAACCGTATTCTCAAAATTATGGCGATTTCCGTTCAAGCTCATATTGGTAGATCCAGTCGCGACAATTCCGCCATTTTTCCCGTCTCCAATAACGAGTTTGTTGTGAAAAAGCCCGGTTTCCCCGGCTCCGGCGATTACGCGCACCTCCGCTCCGGCATCTTTGACTTTTTTCATGTCGGCAATGGAGGCGGGATTGTGGGATTGATGGATGTCGGATAAGACCCGGATAGACAATCCGGAATTAAGCTTTGAGACGATGGTGGACACTAAATCCGGCCAAGGATAAAATCCAAACATTCCGATGATGGCGTCTTTTTGAGAGGCATTGATAATTTTAGCCCATGCCTCCCCTGTTCCGCCATTGGGCGAGAATGAGGCGATGGGCAGAGAAGCCCCGTTAAAATTTTGGCCCATATTTGAATCCGTGGGAATGGGACTATTGATGGTAGGTTCTTGCGGGTCCAAATCATCGGAATAAGGCCGCGCCACGCTTTTGGCCCAATTGAAAAAAGCCTGGTAGAGGGCGATGATTTTTTTGTCGTCGATAAAGACCACATTTTCCCAATTATTTTCTTGGGAATGGGTCGAGTAATTATAAGAGCCCGTTTCGAGGATTTGAGAACTGCCAAAGAAATGCGGGACGTTCCAAATCCTGAACTTGGCGTGTTGGATTCCGATGCTGCCCAAGCCCTTAAGCGCATAAAGCTTTAAATTAGAGTTTCCGGCATTATACTCATCCACCAATTTTTGAAGCTGGGGGCTACGAGATCTGCTTTCTTTTCGTCCCATTTTTTCAGGGAAAAGATTGGAATAATCGGCGATGATTTCAAATTTCTTTCCCTGCTTAAGGCCTTCAACAATGGAGGCCACATCCTCATCAAGGGTTTCCTCATAGAGCATGATCTGGGTCGCGTTCGAGGAGTTGTTTCCTGCGGCGAGGATTGCGGGAATGTCGTCTCCGGTTCCATTGGGCACATTGGGAAACAGCGTTCTTTTGACGTTTTGGCTGCCGATTTTGATGAGATCGCTGTGGGTGGGAATGAAGATATTAGGAAACTTCATTTGAAGCTGGGATGAGCGAAGGTTGAAATCGCTTGGAGTCATCACCTTCTGCGTTTCCGCGGATTTTAGCCATAACGGGCCTTTTCTTACCGTGTCAACGTTAAAGGCGGGATCGCTGAGGAGTTTTCCGGCCTCGGAGTTGTGCCCTGGGTTTTTCCCGCTGGCCCAGAAGGGTTCCAATGTTTTGGCGATATGCTTGTATTGAATAGAAGCGACGGTTTGGGAAAGATCGTTTATCTCTTTGGCCTGACTGGGATTACGAACGTAGATTTTCGCTAAGGGGGCTAGGATTTGATCAAGAGATTTCGCTTTTTCAAAGGACTCTTTTGACAGGGAAGGGTGCTCGGAATCTTTCGCTAAATTATCCGCATATTTTTTGAGCAATCCCAAAACCTGACCTGTCGATTTTTTTCGCCCTTTTTCCAGTAAGGACGTAATTTGAGAGAGAAGAACTTTTTGGCGCTCGGGGTTGTTGGATAAAATTAAGGCGTTAAGCTGTCCTTTCAGTTTTGCCTTCGATTTTGAATTAAGCGCGTTAAATAAAGGCGCTAACAGTCTTTGGCCCTCGGGGGTTGCGGCATCCTTTAAGACTTCAACCCAGCTCGCGGCTTTGGCGTCCTCGCTGTTTAGATTAAGCGAAGAATTGGAAGACCAGCTTGATAAGCCTTTAAGAGAAGACGATAGCCCCGATGCGCCGCTTAAAGTAAAGAGCGGTTGGGATAAAAAGCCGTTTTCCGGAAGGAGGGGCTCTGCGGTTTCCATTGCAGCGGCGGTCAATGGCGCGACGAGGAGGAGAAGGCTAAGGGTCCAATAATTTTTCATTTTAATTTCCTCAATGGTTTTGGTTTCCTGAATTCGCGCTCGAGGTCCCGTTCCCGTCCCAATTGACTTGGTTGAGGATATGAGCCAAGCGCACCCCGGCCATCTGAAGGCGTTTATTGACGATGGGCCGCATTTGGGCTTGATAACCGTCGGGCAGGATTAAGGGGGTCGCGCTTGACTGGGATCCCCTGGATTTGTAGTAATCGGGGTAGATCGTGTTTTTTGAGATATTGAAACTTTCCCCGATCGCATTATTGATCGTCGCCTCGACATCGCCAGAAATCCAACTGGCCACCTCGTCTTTGGGCAAGGAGTCTAAGTCGGCGAGCAATTGCTGGGCCAAGGCGTTCGCGGCCTGAGGCGTCTGGTCCTGCCAGCCTGTCTTGTCGATTAAATCATCCCAAAGCTCATGCAAGTGTTCGAGTTTCCCTTGGAATTGGACGTTTTCGGTGTTTCCACCGGCGTCGCCGTGATCTTCGGCAGTGTGCATGGGCTGGTGTTCGTCGCCCACTAAATGAACTACGTAGGACAGCGCGATGATTCTTCTGTCTTTCCAGAGAGTGAGCGCTTCGGCGGACTCAGCCTCCGAGGCCTGCGGGCTTGGAACCGGCCTTGGGGCGCTTAATTGGGACAGGGCGAATTTGATTTGCGCATGGATGCAGTCTTGAACCGAATCTCCCATGAGTTGCGCGGTGGATCCCGAGGCTTGCTTGTCGCAATCGGGATATTGATTGAGTTCGTCGGTCGTCGGAGTTTGACTGAGGCTCTCTTCGACAGGGATATTCGTAAAATGCCATGATCCGGTGTCCGCGTCCTTGGCCAGAGGCCGAGAAAGAAGTCCGCCAAAATCCGTAGGTCCGTAGCGCAGCGTGTCCGGGTAATTTGAAATGCTGGAAAGGCTGACATTGGAACCGAGAATACCTGAGATAGCCGTTTGAGTTTGCGGATCGAGGCGGGTTTGGGCGATATCGGCAATGGTTTCATGACCTTCCGGCCCCCAACTAAAAGCCGCGATGGGGCCAAACATAAAAGTCGCCGCTAAGAAGGCGATTCCTACTAACTTTTTTTTCATTTGGATCTCCCATGGATAATTCTTTCAAGGTCTTCTCTTTCAAGAGTCTCTTTTTCTAAAAGCTCGGAGACGACATTTTCAAGCGTCTTTTGATGGGCGGATAATAGGGTTTTAGCTTGGCTGAGAGATTCTCCCAAAATATTTTTAACCGCTTGGTCCATTTCTCGGGCTGTTGTCTCGCTGACTTTGCGTATTCCGGGGGCGTCTATGCCGGAGGTGATAATTCCGACAGCTTCATCCATTCCCAGTTTCTCAACCATATTGCGAGCGAGGCGTTCCGCCTGTTCGATATCGTTTCCGGGGCCGGTCGAAGTTTCTCCAAAAATAATTTCTTCCGCCGCTCGTCCGCCCATGAGGCCGATGAGGCGGTTTTTAAGCTGCGTTTGGGTTAAGAGAAAAACGTCTTCTTCGTTTTCCGGCGCCGGTTCGGCGTAGCCTAAGGCCTGTCCGCCGTGCGGAATGATGGTTAACTTATTGGCCAAGGGTTGACCGGCGAAAAAGCCCGCAAGGACATGACCCGCTTCATGATAGGCCACTCGTTTTTTAATTTCGGGGGATACCGCGAGATTTCGCTCGATTCCGACCGTCATTTTGTCGATGGCCTCATTGAGGTCTTCGGGGGAGACGTCCGTTCTATTTTTTCGTACGGCCAATCGCTTGGCTTCTTCGATGATTCCGGCTAATTCCGCTCCGGAAAACCCAGTCGTGCGCCGCACGATGGAGTCGAGATTGACGCCTGAATCCAAAGAGGCTTTCCCGGCGTGAATGGCAAGAACCGCCTTTCGGCCTAAAGCGTCCGGGTTTCCCACGTATACTTTTCTGTCGAAGCGTCCCGGGCGGGTCAGCGCCGGGTCTAAAACATCTTCTCTATTGGTCGCGGCGATGACCACGATTCCTTCCGAACCGTCAAAACCGTCGATTTCAGTCAAAAGCTGATTGAGGGTTTGTTCTCTTTCGCCATTTCCATTGGAACTCGCGTCTTGGCGGGCTTTTCCCATCGCGTCAATCTCGTCAATAAAGATAATCGAGGGCTTTCTCTCCCTTGCTTCGCGGAAAAGCTCCCGGACTCGGGCGGCGCCCATTCCGACATACATTTCAACAAAATTGGATCCCGTCATCGGCAGAAAGGCGGCGTCGGACTCTCCCGCCAATGCCTTGGCTAAAAGAGTTTTCCCCGTTCCCGGAGGGCCGACCAAGAGAATCCCTTTTGGCGGCGTTGCCCCGGCGCGGAGCCATTTTTTTGGATTTCTTAAATAGTCGGCGATTTCCTGCACTTCCAAAAGGGATTCATCCACTCCGCCGATATCCGAAAACCGAGCGGAGGGTTTGTCCGCTTGAATTTTAATTTTTCTGGATTTTGGAGAAATTCCCCCCATACCGCGCCGCATCATAAATACGATGAGCGCGGCTGGCCCAAAAAAGATGAAGATATTCCAAATCATGTCTTTGGCCGCCGCCCATCCCGACAGCTTGGGCTTTTGCTGGGACTTGATCCATTGCGTCATTAAACTTTCAATTTTCGCGTCATGCCTTTTAATTTCCTTTAACTCTTGCTCCCTGGGAGACGCGGGTTTTTTGATCTGAAACGGCGGCGCTTTCGGCGCGGGCGCGGATTTTTGGACATCAACGACGGCTGCGGGCGTTTTTGGAGACGGTGTTTGGGCGTAGTGAGATAATAAAATAGGGATGCTGGTGCCAATGATAAAGAACGCGATGGTCGCAGCTCTCTTCCAAGGAATTTGGCCAGTCCATTCCGGTTTTTTGTTTTTCTCCTTCCCTTTTTGGGATGAACCCGCAAACATCTTAAGAGGCGTCGTTTCCCCGAATCGCTTCAGCGCCCAATTGGCCATGTTGGAAACGGACTGAAGAGAACGGACTTCCGCGATCTTTTTTCCGTCCATGGCCGGAACGTTCGAAAGCCTGTCGATGAGCGGTCGCAAATCGCTGAGATCTTTGAGTCTCTCAAGGGCCTGGTCTTTTTGCACGGTGCTTAAATCCAAGGCGCGTTCCCCCAGAAATTTTACGGCTTCTCGAGCGAGGTACCACTCTTGCGGCAAATAGTCTTCTCCGGAATGAGGCTTATGATAAAAATCGAGAATACCCAAAGCCGCGGGAAAAGATTCGGAAAGGGGGGCCTGCTTAAGAATATCAAAGGCGGCGGAACGGACGACTAACCGCTTTTCGGACGGGTCGTTGAGGATTTCTCGCGCCTTGGCCCAGGCCGCCGCCGGGTTTTCTTGCGCTAAATTTTTGAGGCGAGAGACAATCTTGCTGACTGGGATGAAAATTTGAGCATCGCTTTGAATGGGAGCAGCAGAGGGGCTCTTGCCTTCTTCTAAAGGAAGAGACGATTTTGGAGGTGAGTTTTTCCAGGGCAGATTTTTCTGGATATTTTCAAGGAAAAGGCGAGCGTGGCCAAAATGTCCGTTTGCCGCGGCTTGAGACCCCTGACCGCTTTCCTTATTATTAGGATTATTAGAACTGAGTTTGGAAGCGGCAAAAGCGGAAGCGGGATTTATGTTTTGTGGCGCTAGAGCGGCGGCGCGGTCTTGAGATGGAATTTTTAGCGAAAAGGCCGCATTTTCTTTTGGAGCATCGGGAATTTTTTCTAAAGAGTTTGGTTGCGAGAAAGACTGAAGCGAAAGCGTCTCAAGATTAATTTGGAGGGGGGTGTTGCCGAGTCCCGCTTGCGGGATTTGTGAGGGACTTCCTTCTTCGTTGGGGCGAAAAGTCTGGGCAAAGCCTGTGACAGGAATGAGCGCCGACAAAATAACGGCGAAGGTTTGATTTCTAAGCCTTTGGGGCATAGATATAGTCTAAACCAATTGCGCGGAAACAAACAGGGCCAAAAGGCCCAGAGACCTTTGGGTCAAAAGACCTAGGATCACCGGGGGGATAATTGAGGATTTGCGCTAAAATTCTCTTGACATCGCGTGCGAGTCCTGCTATTCTATTTGTAGAGAAGTAAGAATGCGTTGCCGCCTAAAATCATCTTCACAGCGAGGTCAATAAAATGTCAGAAATTCAATTAACGGATGCTGGTTTTGAAAAAGACGTCATTCAAAGCGCTGAGCCGGTTTTAGTCGATTTTTGGGCGCCGTGGTGCGGCCCTTGCAGGATGCTGGCTCCCGTGGTCGAGGAGTTGGCCAAGGAATACGCCGGGAAAATTAAGGTCGGCAAGCTCAACACCGACGAACATCAAAATACCGCCAGCCGCTATCAGATTTCCGCGATTCCAACCCTTTTATTTTTTAAAGGCGGAAAGGTGGCAGAGCAGTTGGTGGGGCTTCATTCGAAGGCCGAAATCAAGAAGATTCTCGACAACCTCATTTCTGTCCCGCAGCATTGATTTAGACGTCCCGGCATTCCCGCTCCGCCTCTTCTAAGGCGGGGCGGGCCGATTTAGCGGTCCAGTTTCTCTTTTACATCCATATGAAGCCCCGTATTTATCTCATCGACGCTCATGCCTATCTCCATCGGGCTTATCATGCCTTGCCGCCTTTAACCAACGCGGCCAAGGAGCCGGTGGGGGCGCTTTACGGCTTTGCCCGGATGCTGGTTTTAATTCTAAAAAAAGAAAAGCCGGATTTTATCGCTGTTTGTTTCGATTCTCCCGGGCCGACCTTTAGACACGAGATTTATAAAGAATATAAAGCCACTCGTAAAAAAATAGACGAAGATCTCTTGGTTCAATTGCGCGCTGCGCCCGGCCTTGCCGAGGATATGGGGTTTCCCTGTTTGGCTTATCCCGGCTATGAGGCCGATGATTTGATGGCGACAATGGCCAGTCGCGCCGAACAAGAAGGAATTGACGCGGTTTTGGTGACGGGAGACAAGGATGCCCTTCAAATGGTGGGAGGGGGAGTCAAGGTCTTGCGCGATGTCAGCAAAGGAGAATGGATGGACGCGAGCGGAGTCCAGAAAAAATTGGGGGTTTCTCCCCGCTCAGTCGTGGACTACCTGGCCTTGATTGGAGATTCCTCCGACAATGTTCCCGGCGTTCCCGGCATCGGCCCCGTGACGGCGGTCAAATTAATCCACCAATATGGAAATTTGAATCAGATTTTTCACGCGGCGGATTCGGGCGATTTGGCCCTCAACCCGCGGGCGGCGCATTCTCTGATAAAAGGGAAGGAATCCGCGGCGGCGGCGATTCGCCTTTTAGAGCTTAAAAAAGACGTTCCGCTTAAACTAAAGCCTTCGCAGTGCGTTTATGCGAAGCCGGATCCGGAGAAATTAAAAAGCAGTTTTGAGCGCTTAGGCTTTAACTCTCTCTTGCAAGAATTTTCTCTTGAGAAAATAAACGGAAAAGTTTCAACCGGGCAATTGGGAAAAGAGACTTTTGTGTTTCAAGAAACGCCTTTTAGTCATTTAAAGCCGGCTTTCGCCCAGGCCCGCGAAATAGCGGTAGCCGTTTCTCTTGAACCGGATGAGGCGGGACTGGCCTTGGCTTTGCCGGATCGCCGGGTCTCTTTTCTCAAGGACGATCAAATTCAAAAATATAAAAACGACTTGTCTCAAATCTTTGAAAATTCGGCAATCAAGGTCGCCTATGACCTTAAGGAAGTCTATTCCTTTTCGATGGAAATGGGTTTGCCCCATCCGTCTCCCGCTTTTGACGTTCGGATGGCGTCTTATTGCCTTAATCCGGTGAGGCCGAGAGAAGGCGCCTTGGATAAAAAATCGAGTTGGGAAGAGCGCTCCTTTTGGAAGCTGGAGCAGGCTTTAAACGCCGGGCCCATTAAAGACCGTCTTAAAGAAGAAGGAGTTTTTCACATTTATCAAGACATTGAATTTCCCTTGATTCATGTTTTGGCTTCAATGGAACGGGAAGGAATTGGGGTTGATCAACCCTATTTGGAGAAACTTTCCAAGGAATTTGACCAACAGATTACCGCTCTTCAAGAGGAAATCAATCAGGAAGCGGGATTTCCGTTGAACGTGAATTCTCCAAAACAGCTGGCCGAACTTTTATTCGATAAATTGTATCTTCCCGTCATTCATAAGACCGCCAAGGGCGGTCGCTCCACCGATGAAGACTGCCTGAGCGCTTTAGCCCAGCAGCATCCTCTGCCGGGGAAGATCCTCGAATTCCGAGAGGCCTTTAAACTTAAATCCACATATGTCGACGGCCTTTTGTCCCGCATTGATCCAGACACTGGGAGAATCCACACCCATTTTGATCAAGCGGGGGCAGAGACAGGCCGATTGTCGAGTTCAAACCCCAATTTGCAAAATATCCCTATCCGGACCGAGGCGGGGCAGAAAATTCGTCGCGCCTTCATCGCGGCCAAGAATTGGAAGTTGGTCTGCGCCGATTATTCTCAAATTGAATTGAGGGTTCTGGCCCATGTCTCAAAAGACCCGTCTTTAAAACAGTCCTTCGCGGATAACGAAGACATTCATGCCCGAACGGCCGCGGCCATTTTTCATGTGCCGCTTGAAAATGTGGACGCGGAGATGCGAAGGCGCGCGAAAGCGGTCAATTTTGGAATCGCTTATGGTCAGACGGCCTTTGGGCTCGCGCAGGAGCTTCGGATACCGCAGGGAGAAGCCGCTTCGATTATCAAAAAATATTTTGAACGCTATCAGGGAGTTTCGCGCTGGATTGAACAAAATTTAGCCGAGGCGAAAAAAGAAAAAAAGACCCGGACCTTTTTGGGACGGGTGCGCTATTTGCCGGAACTCGACGCAAAGAACGCGGTTCTTCGTCAATACGCGGAAAGAGCGGCGCGCAATACGCCGGTTCAAGGCGCGGCCTCTGACATCATTAAAATCGCGATGGTTCAAATCGCTCGGAATCTATCT
>JAKAQV010000161.1 GCA_021819565.1 bacterium
GTGGAAGTAAGGTTACAAAGCCCTTAAAGCCATCGATGAATGCCCCGTTCCGGTCGTCTCACGGGTTCATGGCGGGATTTATGGCGGAGGCTTGGGACTTGTCGCCGCCTCCGACATCGTCTTAGCCGAAGAAAATTCAAAGATGCGTTTTTCGGAGTGCCGCCTTGGCATTTTGCCCTCGGTGATTTCGTCTTTTGTTTTGCCTAAAATTGGACTCTCGCAAGCCCGGCGACTGTATTTGACCGGAGAGGTTTTCGGCGCGGCTTTCGCCAAGGAAATCGGCCTTGTTCATGAAATTGGGCCCTCTGAAAAAATAGAAGAGCGTCTGTCAGAATTGGTGAAGCAAATTCTTCTCAACGGTCCCAAGGCCAATCGCCTCGCGAAATCTTATTTAAGGCGCTTGTCGGACCTTCCAAGAACTCGGCGTGAAAAACTTTCCATTGACACCTTGGTTAAGGCCAGATCCTCTCCAGAAGCCAAGGAGGGCTTGTCGGCATTTCTTGAAAAAAGGTCGCCGTCGTGGGCGTAGTTGGGGGCGGTCTTGAGCTTATTGAAATGGCGCCCAGAGACGGGCTTCAAAGCCAAAATAGCCTCATTCCCACTCGGGCTAAGGTCGCCTTTATCGAAGCTTTGTCCGAGACCGGGCTTTTAGAAATAGAAGCCGGCGCTTTTGTCTCTCCCAAAGCGGTTCCGGCGATGGCCGATTCCTTGGCGGTTTTTCAAAAAATCAAGCGTAAAAAAGGCGTCGTCTATTCGGCGCTGGTTCCCAACGAAAGGGGATTGGATGATGCTTTAAAAGCCCGGGTGGATAAAATAGCGGTTTTTACCGCGGCTTCGGAAACCTTCAATCAAAAAAATATTAATGCGACGATACAGGAGTCTTTGGAGCGTTTTAGGCCCGTGATTTCTCGCGCGAAGCTGAATCATTTGCCCATTCGCGGGTACGTTTCAACCGCGTTTTTTTGCCCGTACGAGGGAAAAATCAAGTCGGAGGCGGCGTTTAAGGTTTGTTTGGAGCTTCTGGAGTTGGGAGTCGATGAAATTTCAATTGGAGACACCATCGGCCGCGCATCCCCAACGGACGTCAGAAGACTTTTGGATCTCTGCCTAAAAAAAATTCCTTTAAAAAAAATGGCGCTTCATTTTCACGACACTTACGGGATGGCGGTGGCCAATGCCTTGACCGCGTGGGAGGATTACCGTGTTTTCCGCTTTGACGCCTCTTCAGGCGGAATTGGGGGCTGCCCTTACGCGCCCGGAGCCTCGGGAAATGTCTCTCTTGAGGATTTAGCTTTTGCCTTTGAGGCCTCGGACGGAAAGACTGGAATTAATCTCAAAAAAATAAATGCGGCTTTAAATCAAATCGCGCCTTATCTTAAAACGCCGTTTTCTTCAAAATTAAGGAAATTATTATGATTAGCTATCGCTACCGCTTTAAATTTGAAAAAGGCCCGGAAAAAGTCTTTGAGATTAAACTCGATGAAGATTCTTTGAATATTCAAAATACGATTCCCGCTCCGCTTCCCGAATGGGCGCGGCTTGAGGTTTCAAAATGCGAAAATTGTCCCCTCAGCCAAGACTCAATTCCCTTTTGCCCCACTGCGGCATCAATTGTTGGGCTTACGCACTCTTTTGCCGAGGTGATGTCCATTGAACCGGCTGAGGTGATTGTGGAAAGCCCTGCGCGCAATTATTATAAAAAGGTGCCCGCGCAGCAAGGGCTTTTTTCTCTTTTGGGAATTTATATGGCAACCAGCGGTTGTCCCGTCACTCAAAAACTTCGTCCGATGGTGCGGCACCATCTTCCCTTTTCATCGGGTCCGGAGACCATTTACCGGGTCTTGACGATGTATTTGGCCGCTCAATATTACCGGATGCGCAAGGGATTGCCTCCGGATTGGGAACTGAAGGATTTAATTCGTTTTTATGAGGATATCAAGAAAGTCAATGTCGGTTTTAGCAATCGCTTAAGACAAGCCGTCAAACAGGAATCCTTGACCAATGCCGTCGTCATGCTCGACACCTTGGCGTCTCTTTTCCAGCACTTCTCCAAAAAGAGCGTGGATTCTCTTGAAGGTTTGTTTAAAGCCTACCTTAAATAAAATTTGCGCCCGAGAGGAATTGAACCTCTACTTACAGCTTCGGAGGCTGTCGTGATATCCGTTTCACCACGGGCGCGGGAAATTTTCCCTGACTTGCGCTTTGGGACACCCGCTGTCACCCCGGCGAAGGCCGGGGTCCAGGACTAGATTCCGGCGTTCGCCGGAATGACCAAAAATAATTCGTGGCCCCCACAGTCCGTAAACGGCGGTCCGATCCTCTTGTCCGGATTTATGCGGCAATGAGTTAACTAGAATTTCTGATTCGGATCGACGGAAATTCCGGGGCCCATGCTCGATGAGAGAGTGACGCTCATCATATAGGTTCCTTTGGAAGACGAGGGTTTGGCCTTGATCACCGCTTCCAAAACGGCCTTGGCGTTTCCGACGATTTTTTGGGCTTCAAAAGAGGCTTTTCCCACCGGAACATGGATGATGCCATAATCATCGACTTTGTACTCAACCCGGCCGGCTTTAAGCTCTTTAACGGCTTTTCCTAATTCAATGGCGACTGTCCCGCTTTTGGGGTTGGGCATGAGGCCTCGGGGACCGAGAACTTTTCCGAGTTTTGAAAGGTCTTTCATCATGTCGGGAGTCGCGACCAAGACGTCAAAATCAAGAAATCCCTTCGAGATTTGCTCGATGAGATCGTCTCCGCCGACAAGATCGGCCCCCGCGGCGGTCGCTTCCTTCTGCTTTTCGCCTCGGGCGACGACGGCGACCTTCTTGGCTTTCCCCAGTCCGTGTGGCAAAACCACCGTGCCGCGAACCTGCTGGTCGGCCTGTTTGGGGTCGACCCCTAAACGCAGATGAAGCTCGATGGTCTCGTCAAATTTCGCCGTCGCGCATTTCTTGGAAAGGGCTGTCGCCTCTTCCAAGGTATAGAGTTTTCCAGTTTCAACTTCTTTTGTCGCTGCTGCTATTCTTTTTCCCATTTTTTTATCCTGTAATTTCAATTCCCATTGAGCGCGCGGTCCCCTTGACCATCTCAACGGCGCTTTTCAAGTCCTTGGTGTTTAGATCCGGCATCTTTTTGGTCGCGATCTCTTCGGCCTGCTTGAGGGTGATTTTCCCCACTTTATTTCGGTTGGGTTCTCCCGAGGCTTTGGCCAGGCCCGCGGCGCGTTTAATCAAGGAAGAAATAGGCGGCATCTTCGTGACAAAGGTAAACGAGCGATCATCAAAGACGGTTAAGACCACTGGAATGGTCATTCCCGCTTCCGCTGATTTCGTGCGCTCGTTGAACTGTTTGCAGAAATCCATGATGTTGACGCCGTGTTGTCCTAGCGCGGGGCCGACGGGCGGCGCGGGCGTGGCTCCTCCGGCTGGAATTTGAAGTTTTACCTGGGTTTTTACTTTTTTAGCCATTCTGTTGTTCCTCTTGTTATTGCGTCCTTAGACTTTTTCAACTTGCAAAAAATCAAGTTCAACCGGCGTCGGGCGCCCGAAGATAGTCACCATGGCCTTAATCTTGGCCTTGGGCTCGTTAATTTCCTCGACGACTCCGACGAAATGCCTAAAGGGACCCTCGATGATGCGGATGTTTTCTCCCTTTTCAAATTGAATCGCCGGACGCGGATTTTCCGCGCTGGTCGAATCGGTCAGGCTTTGAATCGAATGAACCTCTTCCTCCGGAAGCGGAGTGGGGTGTGGCTCTCCCAAAAATCCGGCGACTCCTGGAATTCCCTTGACCGTCCAGTAGGTAATCTCATCGACTTGCATATCGATAA
>JAKAQV010000162.1 GCA_021819565.1 bacterium
CGATCTCCAAAGGCAACAATCTCGACAGCTACCCCAACGTTGATAGCTTCTTGGAAAATAATATTAATGACGAATCTATTCAAAGTCAGATATCCCAGGAAATCAAATCTGGCGAAGTTCTAAAAGATTCCTCTGCGGACGAAGACCATTTCTCAAAAGCGAATGGATATATCCTTGAGAAAGAGCGAGACACATCTCATCACTGGGGATACCGCTGTTATTTCTTCAAAAAAATCCATGATTAAGGAGATGGGGGAGGATTAAATTTATGAATCAATTGCGATTTTTCGCTCTCGCAGCGCTCATCGGTCTTGTGCCCGCGGCGAACATCCGGGGACAGAATATGGACAGCGCTGGCAGTTTCACGAATGCCGGAGCCAAAGCGGAAACTTTAGCCCACGCGGCTCTGTCAAGGATGCGCAAGTCACGAAGAAATCCTACGACCCTCTCCCGCGCGCGGATATTAAAAGGAGACTCTTCCGGCTGCACCTGGGTTGAAAGCTCAGCCCTAATCCCCGTGGGAGAAGAAAACACGCGCGAGCAAGTCCGCAGCGAAGCCTTGGGCCGCGCGAGACTTGGGGCGGTCGAAGAGTTTCTCGGTGTCAACGTCAACTCGAGATATCTCAGCATTCAGCACAGCGAATCAAAAGGAGACGTCCGCCCCTCCGATCAACGTCTGGTCGAGAATGTCCTGCGCATTAGCCGAAGAGGCCGAATTTTTAAGGAAAAAATCGTATCCGAGGGCTATCAGGACGCGCCCAACTGCTCCGCTTGCCTTTATAGAGCCGAAATACGGGCCTGCGTGGCGCCGGTGCGCAAAACGCAAAATGATTTGAGCGTGCGCTTAAGCCTTTCGCGCTCTCATTTCGTGGAAAACGACTCCATGAAAGCGCGGGTTTTTTGCTCTCAAAACTGCTTCGTCTATATTTACGACGTCGGTCCTCAATGGCAGGCGACACTTCTTTCCCCTTCGGACTTGTCCGCCGCCCCCCAAAAATTATCGGCGGGAGAATCCTGGACCTACCCGGACGCCCAAACACTGGCGAGCGGCCTTGAACTTTTGGCCCAAATCCCCACAGGGCAATCAACGGCCATGGGAACCATCCACGTCATCGCCGTCAAAAAACCCTTGTCGCCGGATTTAATGGACCCCGCCAACGGCGGATACTTAAAAATATTAAGAAGTCTCAATAACTCAGGAGAGGCCTGGGCCGAAGACGAAGCTCCGTTCGTGATCTACAAGAAATGAACTCGACGATAAAAAAAATCGCCGCGTCAGCCTGTGCCGTTTTTCTGGCGCTCCCCGCTTGGTCAAAAGGCCTCGGGGCGTTTCAAACCCTCAAAAATTCCGCCGCAGCCTACGGGATATCCGCCGAGGCGGCAAGCCCGGTCCCAAAGCCCGTCCTCGTGGGTTTTCCGGCCTCTTCGCCGAATGTCGCCCCGCCTTTGCCCAATCAGTTCACGATCCGCGAGAGATTTTTTTCTCTCACAGACACCTTCGATCTAAAAGCCGGGAATCAAAAGCTGGGAACCCTGACGGAAAAGTTTTTCAGCCTGACGAAATCTTTCCTCTATGACGACTCCTCGGGCCGATGCGCGGCCAAGGCCCGCGCCCGATTCTTTTCCTGGGGGACGCGAATTGATGTCGCGAACTGCCAAGGCCAAAAGATAGGCTCTATCAAGGAAAACGTCTTTAAATCCCTCTTAAAGGTCTACACGGTTTATTCCATTTTGGACGCCCATGACCGCGAAATTGCGAAGTCGAGAAAAACGGAATGGATATCCACGGACGTCGTCTTGCGAAGGAAAGACGGCGGCCTCATCGCCGAACTGCGTCGGCCCTGGCTGAATGTTTTCGTGGACAAATGGACGGTGAGAGTTCAGGACGCCCGCGCCGTCGACTCCCGCTTAATCGTGATGATCGCCGCCTATAAAACCTCAGTCGACAACGATCGAAGAAGAGCCGCGGCTAAGGGTTCGTAAAGATTTTTCCGGGACTTGCGATGTCGAACTCTTCGGCGACGGGTTACATTAATTTAAATTCCCGATGGAACTTACCAACGCCCATATTCCTGGGAATCAAGACTCCAATAATTCTGAGCGGGTTTCAGCGGCATATCTAGTCAAACATGAGCCTCTAAAACATAAACATGCGACAAGCGTCGCCACCTGGGGAATAGAAATCCAATCCCCACTCTCCTCTTGCGTCCATGGAGAAGTTTATCTTTGGACTACGGAATAGCCGCTCTTTTTTAGATTCTGAATAAATTCATTGAAGCTTCGTGACTTCTCAAGAATGGCGTGAAGGGCGTCTTCCTCTGTGGGTTCAAGAGCCGTCGCGCTGAGAAATGGATTTAATACCGGCGGCGAATCAGGAGGCGGAATGGCGGCGCTGATAAGCGGCCCTGGAGTATCCTTGACTCTCAAAACCTCCTCCCCCATCTTATTATAGACCGACCACGTCGGAACCGCGCGAACTCCCTTATGGCCTTTCTGCGCGGAATCCGGGCCGCAAGCGTAGAGCGTCCACAACAACCCGAGTGCAATAATCCGTAAAACCAAGAAATATCCCTTCATTAAAATCCCTTTGGCGTAGAACCGCCAAAATATTTCTTGCATCTTTCAGCGCCCATCTCACCGCACATTTTTGCGATAAATTTATCGTTGCCAATCGCTCTGGCAAATATAACAACTCTCTCGAAGTACTGCCATCTGAAATTTTTTTTCTCGTGTTTAGCCAGATTTAACAATGTCTTTGCATATATAGCGCGACTCCCCCGCTCGCGAAATTCATCCGCCCCTTCCCGGCCATAAACCCTCTCCATTAGACGATACATCTGCGGGTCTCTGCGCCGCAACGTTCCCGCGACCTCTCCGTTATACCCCACGCCAAAATAGGCCGCGGTAGCCTGAGCAAAGGCTTCATCGGAATTTGAATCGGCATAAGCGCCTAGACCGAGCGTTCCCTTATTTCTCATCACACTGTCGTAAATGGCTTTTGAGTAGTCACGAGTGGGCATATATTCCCGTGGCGCCTTAAAAGACGCCAAAATTTTAGAAGGAAGATTACGAACTCTCAAAATCATTTCACCCAAACTGACGGACGCCTCAAGGCCTTTGGAGTTATAAAGGCTAGGCCGCTTATGTGGAGTTTGCTTCCACTTCCATTTCCAATCATTTTCGCGAATCAAGCCGCTCAAGCGCACTATATGACCATACTCGTGGAGAAGCACAAAGCCCTTGCGATAACCACCTAATCCAAGCAAATTCTCCTCGGCTACCGCTGACAGCACTCCGCTTCGGCCCTTTTTGTCCTTAAAAGCGACACCCGAAATACCTCTGACATTGTCCCAAAGACGCCCGTCAAACGTCTTTTTACCGGCAAGTCTTGTAAGCGGCCAAACCTGAGTGAGTTTTTTCCCTTGAGGGATAATGAACAAATAATCGTTTCTTTTAACCAGCCGTCCTAAAATTTCAGTGGGAACATGCAAAAGCATCCCGCCCAGAATCTTCTTCGCATATTTCACGGCTTCAGGGCTTGCGCCGTTGGAGACCACATGCCCGATTAGAATTTTGAGATATCGCTCGCGAACCGTATTTGCAATTTTAGGCGATGGTGGAATTAGGCCGACAACGGAGGAAGCAAGACTTTGGATATTAAAACCCGCACGGGGTGTACCCCTATGCGAAGAAGCGCCTACACTCACGCTCAGACCATCGCCTTGGCCGTGCTCTCCATAAAGAGCGTTAAGGCCTCCTTTCCTGAGTGTTCCATTGACCCGTCCGGTTATGGATGTGATCGCATTCGCTTGAACGCTCA
>JAKAQV010000163.1 GCA_021819565.1 bacterium
TCTGCGCGGCCGATCATTCCGCCATAGACAATTTTAGAGCGGATATTGGCGATGTGTTGGGCAAGGTGGGCCAAGGCCCAGGCCGAGGCCAGGGCGTCCGGATCAGGGTGATCATGGGTTAAAATCGTCAAGGGTTTGATGCGAGAAGAGTTGTTTTTGAGAAAATCAATCAACTTGCGGGCATGATAGAGGGATTTTTTTTTAGGCATCGTTCTATTAATTTAGCGGCTGACAAACACGAAAGAAAGCCATAGGAAGGTAGCGACTGCCGCGGCGATCAGTTTTTCTTTGAGATTGTGTTTCCAAAATTCTTGATTTTCCGAGAGCTTGGTCTTTAAGAGAGATTTTTCGGTGGCAAAGATTTCAAGGCGCTGTTGTAGATTTCCGAGATCGGTAACCGGGATAATTTCCCCGGACAAGGCCAGGGAAATCGTTCCTTTTTCCTCGCTGACGATGATCGCCAAGGCGTCGGTGAGTTCCGAAAGTCCAATGGCCGCCAAATGCCGGGTTCCAAGATTTCCGTCAAGAGACCTCTTGGAGAGAGGAAGCCGGCATCCAAAACGGCTGACGCGCCCGTTTTCGATGATGACCGCCCCGTCGTGTCCTAGAGAATGAGCGTCAAAGATGCTTTCTAAGAGCGCTTCCGATATCTCGCCGTCTAAATCCCATCCGCCGTGGACATGGCGGCCCAGGGGATCTCGCCCTTCTAAAATGATGAGGGCGCCAATTTTATCCTTGGCGCAATCGGACACCGCGCGGGCTATTTTCTCGAGATATTGGGGAGATTGCGGAAACGCGGCGGGCGAGCGAAAACTCCAGACGGCGATGCGCTCAAAAACCTGCCTGATTTCTTCTTGGAAGATCACGATGATTGCGATGATAAAGACCGTGAAAAATCCGCGGAATATCCAGACCGTCATCACCATGTTTAAAAGGCGAGCCGCGATATAGACAAAGACAAATAAAAACAGCCCCAGAGCGACGAAGGCGGTTTGCGTGCGCTTAAACCAAATTAAAAGTCCGTAGATGAGGCAGGCGACGAAGGTAATGTCTAGGATTGCGGATATAAATGGGAAGGGGGATAATATCATTGAGCGATGGAGGGGCTTTTCTTTCCTTCTAAAAGCTCCGCCATGTTCCAGATCATATCCTTTCGGTCATAGGCCGTGATGGCGACGTCCGATGAATCCATATGGATGGCGTCTACCGGGCAAGCCTCGGCGCAATAGCCGCAGAAAACGCAAAGCCCAAGGTCGATGCTGAAAGACTTCGCGCGTTTTTCAATGATGACATCCGGACTGTCTTCGGCCACGATGCGAATGCATTTTGCCGGGCAAATCGTCTCGCAGAGGAGGCACGCCGTGCAGCGGGGAGTTCCGTCTTCCCGTTTAAGAAGCCGGTGGCGAGTTCTGGCGCGTCTTCCTAAGACCGCAGGATCCTCCGGATATTGAATGGTCACGGAGCCGGGCTCGGTTTTAATTCCCATAGCCTTGAGGGTATGTCGCCAAAGATTGACGAAGAGGTGGCGGAAAGTGACCAAGAGCCCCAGCCAAACTTCCCAGATGAAGATTTGCCCCTGAAAGTTTCTCGGCGGGCGCGTGACTTCTTTTATCTTAATCGCCATAAATAAACCCCCCAGACGGTCAAAAGGAAATTGAGAAGTGACAAGGGAAGAATATTTTTCCACCCAAGATCCAAGAGTTGATCGAAGCGAAAACGCGGAAGAGTCCAGCGGATTTGCATCAGCAAAAAGAGAACCAGCATCACTTTCGCCAAAAAGGCTAGGACCATGATAAGGCCGCCTAAGGCCCCCGCGAGGTGGAGACCCGGAACCTGCCAGCCGCCTAAATAGAGCGCCGTCGCCAGGCCCGAGACGACGATTGACTCGACAAAATCAGTCATTAAAAACATTCCGAATTTCATTCCGGAGTATTCGACGTGATAGCCGACGATTTCGCTTTCGCCTTCGGGAAGGTCAAAGGGAGTTCTTTTGGTTTCAGCCGCCGCGGCGGTTAAAAAAAGCAGAAAGCCCAGGGGCTGAAGGACAATGCCCCAGGCGGGAATAAATCCGAAGAGAAGTCGCCCTTGCCACAAAACCGCTTGCTGAAGGTCCAAGGTTCCGTAGACGAAAGCGACGCTGGAAAGAGTGGTCGCCAGGCATACCTCGTAGGCGATCATCTGTGAAGCCCCTCTCAGTCCCCCGATGAGTCCGTAGTTGGAGGCGGAAGAATAACCGGCCATCACGACTCCATGAACCCCCAGGGATAAAAGGCCGAGGACCAACAAAAGCCCGTAAGGGCTTTGAATCGGTTGAAGGCTGACGGAATGCCCAAAAGCCGTGATGTTTCCGCCAAAGGGAAGAGCCGCTAGACCCAAAAGCCCAAACCCCAGAGAGATTCCCGGGGCCATCGCGTAGAAAGGCTGATGGGCGAAAGGAGGGATGTAATCTTCCTTGGTTAGCATCTTGAGCGCGTCGGCGATGGGATGGAAAAAGCCGAGAACTCTAAAACCAAAAATTTCAGCTCGGTTGGCCCCGATCCGGTCTTGGAGAACGGCGCTTTGTTTTCTCTCAAGCCAGCCTAAAAATCCGGCGATGTTAAGACCGGTGGCGACGGCGAAGATAACTTTGACGGCGGTCCAGGCAACCGAGATCATTGGGATACTCCGGCGAGCGCGCGAGATTGAACTTCTTTAAATGTCCGCTGAATTTTTTGCAGTATCTTCCAGTCGGGCAAGGCCTCTCCCAAAGGAAGCAGGGCTTGCAAATACTGTTGAACCTTGCCCTCGAAATTGGTGAAATGCCCGTCTTCTTCAGCATAAGAAGTCGCGGGAAGTCGGTAATGCGCCCAGTTGCCGATTCCGGTTTTATAAGGGCTTTGGAAAACAATTAAGTCTAATTTTTCAAAAAGGGCCTTGGTTTTTTCTTTCCAAACCTTTTCCGCGTCGCGCTCCAAGATATAGAGGCCCCAAATTTTTCCGGATTCGATTTTTTGCGCGAGACTTTCCCAGGATTCAGATTTGATCGCGCTTCCAAATCCTAAGGCTTCTCCGCCCTTGAGATTGGGAACTTTTTCTTTTTTCCGCAGCAGAGAATCTTCTTCTCCCATTTGATCCGGCTCCGGAGAGAATAGGAAATGGGAAAGTCCAAGCGCGCCGACAAAGAAGTTTTTAAACTCTGCCCAGTCTTCGTTCGACAAAAGCCCGGAGGCGATTACCGCCAGACCGTCTTTTCCTTTTTCCGCGATGCCCTTGGCCAAGGATTCTGAAATTTCAGAAAGAGCCGCGTCCCAGGAAATTTCCATCGAGGAAGGCTTTAACCGAACAACCTTACCCAGTCGATCTTCGTCTAATTTGGAACAGCTGTAGCGGCCTTCATCGCATATCCAGTAGCCGTTGACCTCGGGATTATGCCGCGGCTTAATTCTCGCCGCGCGGCGGCCCTCATTGTGCCACGGGCGCTTGGTGTTGGTGTGGAGAGATATGTTGCACCCGCGGCTACATCCGGGACAGATGGAATTGGTTTTATCCAAATACCAGACGCGGACCTTGTATCTAAAATCGCGATCGGTGAGGGCTCCCACGGGACAGATATCGACGACGTTTCCGGAATAGGGGTTGTCGAGCGTTTTCCCCGGGGTTAAATCGATGACTTCCTTGTGCCCGCGGCCAAAAATTCCCAGTTCATGGGTCTTGGTGACTTCCGCCGTAAAGCGCGTGCATCTTGTGCAGAGAACGCATCTTTCCTGATCGAGCATCACGTGGGGCCCGAT
>JAKAQV010000164.1 GCA_021819565.1 bacterium
TCCGATCTGAATTTCTCCGCGCGGGCTCCACTCGAATCGCTTTAGGCCATGACGAGCGGTTTGACGTTGGCGGCCTTCGGACCTTTGTCCGATTTGGTCACCTCAAACTCAACTTGTTGGTTCTCAGCCAAGGTTTTGAAACCATCCATGACGATGGAGCTGTGATGAACAAACACATCCGGCGTTCCATCCTCTGGGGTGATGAATCCATATCCTTTCTGATCGTTGAACCACTTTACTGTTCCTTTCATTATGATTATTACCTCTTTATTATTAACTTCTTAGGCTCGCTCTCTCAGAGAAATAGTCTCTGATTACCAGCCTGATTTATTATAGCACGGTTTTTTTAAATTTATACAAGAAAATTATAGACTATAGAAATCAGAGATGGCTAACTACAGCGATGCAGTCAAAGAGCACGCCCTTGTCGTCTTGGATCTCTATCAAAACAAGCTCAGCCAAATCCAATCCGTCTCGGGGTTGAGAATTTTCCCGGACGGAACAGTCGTTATGCACTCTCCTCAAGATATAAAGAAATACCTCTCGGCCATTAAAACCGTTTGCGGGCCCATCCCCTATGTCAGCGCTAAACTCATGATCAATAACGCCATTCGTAAACTCAATCTCCCCCCTTTAGATGACTTATAAAACTGAAAGAGCTATAATAAAGAATGGCCTCCGAGATTCAAAAATTTCTCTCATCTATAGACCCATTTAAGAATCTGATTCCCCAAGAACTCTCCTCCTTGGTTTTAGTTTCCAAGATCAAAACTTTTAAAAAGGGCGACACGATTTACAATGAAGGCGAGCCCGCCCAAGGAGTATGGGTTTTATATAAAGGAAGGCTTCAAGTATTCAAATTCACTTCCGACGGCAAGTCTTTCGCCCTTGAAAGTCTAGCCCCTGGAGAAATTTTCGGCACCTTGTGCCGCTTGGGCTCTAATAACCGAAGTTATCCCTGCACTGCCGTTTGCGCCGAGGAAAGCCATGTCATTTTAATTCCAGAAAGAATTTTCCTAGATTGCTACGCAAGAAACGGCGGGTTTGTCCGCGGGCTCTGTTCTTTGTGTTCCGAAAGACTTAAAGACGTGCAAGGCTTAAGATGCCTAGGTCAAGAAGCGGTTCCAAAAAGAATTGCCTCGATTTTAACGAGACTCTGCCAGGTCTACGGACAGACCATCCCGTTTACCAAAAAAGAGCTCTCCGAGCTTGTCGGCGCCACTTTAGAGACGACCTTCCGTGCCCTTAAAAATCTGGAAGATCAAAAAATTCTTTCTTCTTCCCGAGGGAAAATTCTCATCCAAGACCCCCAATCCTTGGCCGCCCTCAGCCGCTAAAAAATATTTTTTTAATTATGACCTAGGTCATGGAACAGACTTATCCATGCGCGCTATACTAATCTCATGGAGAGCGGAATCAGCGTCGAAAAACTGGGACAACATCGAAACGGTTATAAGATTCTGCCTTCTTGGAAGCGTCCGCATGGAAATGCCCTAAAAGAAATGGATGCCTGGATTCCGGGATTGTCTCCCAGTTACGTTTTGCGCAAGCGCCTGGATCTTGGGATATTGACTCAAAAAGAATTTCAAGCGGCATATGAAAAGGAGTTAAACTCCGATTACGCTCTTAACTTGATGAAGCCCCTAGCCCTTCTTTCCTTGCGCCGCAAACTTGTTTTACTCTGTAATTGCGATTCAAAGACATCCCCGCCGCCCAGTTGCCCTTCTTATGTGCTGGCCAAGGTTTTGTCTTCTCTCAGAAAAAAAAGAGATTTCTCTCTTGGGAATTCATTCTTGCCTCAGAAAACAAGTCATTTTGTTGCTAGAGAGGATATTGTCGGAGCGTCGAAATGAGAAAAACCAACGCGGGTGACTTCAAACTTCGGGCCGAGGATGTAATGGTCTCGCCCGTAATCACGATTTCTTCTAAAGACACGATGCAGCATGCCGCTTCCGTTTTTCTGGATAAAAATATCAGCGGAGCCCCGGTCTTAAACGGAGGCTCTTTTCCCGTTGGAGTTTTAACCAAGACCGATATTACTCATTATGAGCGGGATCATGTCGCCTGCGCCTCTTCGGGCGAGGATAGAGGCGCGTTGAGAACTCTTGGAGCGCTGGAAGCAATCGCTCAGGGAGTGGGTTTTCATGCCGAAAGCGAAGAGGATGCCGTGAGCGAATGGATGACTCCAAAACTTTTTTCCGTGAACAAGGAAACCTCTCTTCACAAAGTCGTTAAAGAAATGCTCAAAAAGCGCATCCATCGCGTTTTTGTAACGGAAAAGAGCGCAGTCGTCGGCGTCATTACCGCTTTTGATCTTATCAGGGTGTTGGATAAAAAGCTAGAATTAGAGTTAGAAGGGCTAAAAAGCAGGATCAATTACGTCAATAAAAGGAGAAAAAATAAATGACGGACGGAAGTGATGGGAGCGCCAAGACGTTTAAGAGTTTTAGCCGCAAGATAGCGGTTTCTGCCGCTATCTTGGGTCTTTTGTGGCTTTTGCCGCCTTATTTTCACAGCTTAAGGCACTTGTGCCCCGTCCGTCCGGATGGCGTTAGCCAAGCTCTCGGTCTTCCGGCTTTCGCCCGCAAATATAAAATGAGCTGCTCTCAATGTCATGCTGATTACCCGACGTTAAACGCTTACGGGCGGCAATTTAAAATGAACGGATACGTGCGCACCAGGGGATCGACCGATGGCGTTCTTCAAAGCCAGAATCAAGAGCTGTGGACGGAAGCGACCATGCCTTGGGCCGTCATCGTGCGTTCCCGCCCTCTTGATACCGGACACGGAACCGCGACGACTGGATCTCAAATGGGCGGCACAGGCCCTCTCAATGGCCCGGAATTTCAGCCCATTAACGATATCGATATGTTTATCGCGGGCGGAGACGCGGCCAAACACGTCTCTTATTTTGGGGAAATGGACGCTAATCAAGCCGCTGGGTTTAACCCGAGCATGGGAGATTTAAGGTTCGGATATCATCCCTCTTTGCTTTACAACGTCGTTCTTATGCGCCGCGGGTTTTTCGTCGATGATCCTTATCAGACCATCACTTCCGCGGAAAGCCCGACCATCGCCAACCGTTCGACGGACTTCTTAATGGAAGGGCAAGCCTATCTTTCGGGGTTTCCGCTTAACACGCAAACCCAAACCGGGGAAATTTATGGCCAAGTTCATATTTCTAGCGCAAGCCCCTCTTTCGTCTATTACTCGCTGGGGTATTCCAAAGATCCTTCATCCAATAACACCGGTCAAGGCGGAGCCGGAAACGCTTATGCGCGTTTTGCCTATGACACCGGAGATGGCCTGATGCTTGGAACCTTTGGCCAATACGGCCAAAGCGGTGGAGTGACCGATGCCGGCGCCCCAGGATCCACTGGAAATCTTCCTGGTGGCGGGACGACTCCAATTGCGAACCACTATGTCCAAGATATTCGCGGAGGTTTTGACGCGCTTTGGGAACATGATGACTTCTACGCCCGGGCGGTTTATGCCTACGCCCATGATTCGGACGCGCTTTTAGGCGCAGCCGAAAGCGATCAAGCCGCTTATGTCGAACTTTTCTATACCTATAAGCGGGATTATCATGATTATGCCTTCTTAGTCCCTCTCATTAGAGAAAACTGGATGACTTTATGGAACGGAACCGAGCGATTCAACTATGTGACAGCCCAGGTGGCTCATTATTTCGCGCCGAATTTCAAGGGTTTCCTTGAGTATACGGTGAGAT
>JAKAQV010000165.1 GCA_021819565.1 bacterium
TCGGCCTTTTAAACGGAGGCAATCTTTAAAATCTCCGGCCAATTTTGCTCGCGGTAAGAGTCGTTTAATTTCTCATAAAGGGGCCAGTAAAACTTTTCGATTTGATCGTCAAAAGAAAGAAGCATTTCAAGCGCGCGAGAATCTCCAAAAACGGCGCGAGAGGATTTGGCGCGAAGGCCGACAAGCGCGTCCGGAGTTAAGATCAGCGCGTTTCTTGGAGTCAAACTTTGAATCTGACGAGACAAATCCGTCTCATATTCCTGAATATGCGAGGGGTCTTGAGGCATCTTCCAGCCGGAATGGGGGAAAGAATGAATCAAGAGGAAAATCCCTAAAATCAAGATTAAAACGTTTCCTTTTTTAGTATCCATTGGACGCCAAAACTCCGCAGACAGCGGAATCAAGGGGAGAATGGCCGGCATAAAGGCTCTAAATTCCGCCATGATCAGAGAAGGGGAAAAAGGAAAAATGAGGACAAACAAGCGCCCCAAGATCAAAAAACTTAAGGGCAAGCTCGCGCTTAAAAGGATCCGCTTTTTTGTCTCACTCAAGACTCTCCAGGGACGCGCAATCGCCCAAAAGGCGAACACAATCGCCGGCCAGCGCAATAAGAAGAAAAAAATAATCACTCCTCTTAAATGATGGAAGGCCCGCCAGCCTTCGATAGGATAAAGAGGCGGAAAGGCCCAGGCGAAAAAGCTCGCGCTGGGCGGGTTCCAAGTCCTAAGAACTAAAAGAGTCGGCAAGGCTCCGGAAATCATGGCCGCCAATGCAAGAAAAATCAATAAAAAAGACGCTTTGTTTTTAGGCGGACGGGCCTTTGGAACGAACCCATAAACCGAAACGAGAGAAAGCCCCATGTCGATAGCGGTCGGAGCATGAATATTGGCCGCCAAAGCCAAAAGCGCCATTTCCCATGGAGGCATGTCGGGATTTTTGATTCTTTTCACCAAGAAATAAAGAACCCACGGAAAAAGAGATAAGGCCTGCTCATGCGGAACCGCGAAATTTCCCATCGCGAGAAAATATTGCCCTGCCGGATCGGTTCCGCCGGCCAATAGAAATAAAACCGAGATTCCCGCCGAAAGAATATTTTCGGAAATTTCGTAAGACAAAAGCCCCATTCCCAAAGCCGCGAGAAAAAAAGTAAAGCAGGAAATGAGCCAATCTCCCAGAATTGGATTTGGGCAAAGGCGCAAACTGAAAAAAGCCGTCAACTCCCGCCAAAAGCGGGGATAAAGCGGAGTCACGTGAAAGACCATGTAGTCGCGCGCGTAAAAGGCGGGGTTAAGCGTCCGAATTTGAATGGGAATTAAATGAAGATAGTCGAGGCTCGCTCCGGTGGCGAGCATGGAATTCCAGGAAGGCGGCCATCCGCTCCATAAAAATGTTCGAAATTCAAAGATAAATGCGAGCAGAAATGCCGCGCCAGCGAAAAAAACTTGGGCACGTTTCATCCAAGCGCTCATTGAGAAACACTATAATATCCTATCCCTCATATGAAAGCGCAAAAAGAAGTCAACGTCCTTTTTATGCGTCGAGCCTTGGAGCTGGCGAAACGCGGCGGAAAGAAAACCCATCCTAACCCGCGAGTGGGATGCGTCTTGGTCAAAGACGGGAAAATCATAGCCAAGGCCTGGCACAAAAAATTTGGCGGCCCGCACGCCGAGATATTGGCCCTCAAAAAAGCCGGTTCCAAAGCTCACGGCGCCACAGTATACGTGACTCTAGAGCCTTGCGTCTCATTTCCCGGCAAAAAAACTCCTTCCTGCGCCGAGGCTTTGATCTCCTCCAAAGTGAAAAGGGTTTTTATCGCCTCCAAAGATCCCAACCCCAAGATCTCGGGCCGCGGAATCAAGCTATTGAAAAAAAACGGGGTTTTAGTTCAAACGGGACTATTGGAACAAGAATCCGAAAAGATCAATCGCGGTTTTTTCTGGAGACATCTACATCAACGCCCTTAT
The DNA here is from genome assembly GCA_021819565.1 of bacterium. Lineage (GTDB taxonomy): Bacteria > Elusimicrobiota > Elusimicrobia > UBA1565 > UBA9628 > JAKAQV01. The sequence goes on from JAKAQV010000165.1 coordinate 1,965, forward strand.
GTGGTTTTAAAATTGGCCTTGAGCTTGGACGGCCAAGCTTTCGCGGCGGGAGGAAACTCGAAATGGATTACAGGCAAGCCCGCCCGCAATTTCGTCTATGGCCTTAGAACCCGCTTTGACGCTATCTTGGTCGGAAGCGAAACCGTCATTAAGGATAATCCCAGCCTCACTTCCCATGGGCGCGGGAAAAACCCCTTGCGCCTTGTTTTAGACACGCATCTAAAAATCCCGCGAAACTCCAAGGTCTTGACTGAAAAAGCGCCTAGCTTAATCATCACCGCCTCCCAAGAAAGTTTCTCTAGGGAAACTCTTCGCGTTCCATTAAAAAACGGGAAAGCGGATATCAGAAAAGCTCTTCAGAAATTAGCCGAGCGCGGAATTGAAACCTTGTTGGTCGAGGGAGGGCCAAGGGTTTGCGCTTCTTTTCTCAAAGATAAACTGGTCGATGAAGCCTATCTCTTTTTCGCGCCGAAGTTTTTATCCGCAACCCAAAATCCCAACCGAACTCCAATATTGGAAGACCCGCAACTAGAAAAGGTTGGAAAAGACTTTCTCATCCATGGTAGAATCAGGTATCAAGATGTTTTCCGGGATCATTGAAAAAGAAGGTTTTGTCAAGAAAGCGGGCGGAAGCTCTCTGTGGGTTTCCGCTTCTTTTCCCAAGGTCAATCCCGGAGAGAGCATCGCCGTCAACGGCGCCTGTCTGACCGTTGTTCCGCCCATCAAAAAGAATTTTCTCGCCTTCGATCTAAGCCCGGAAACTTTAAGACTGACGACTCTAGGACTCCTCAAAACAGGACAAACCGTCAATTTAGAGCGCGCTTTAAAATTGGGAGACGTCATCGGCGGACATCTGGTCTCTGGGCACGTCGATTCGATAGCCCGCGTTTTGGAAAAAAAAGATTTACCCAAGGGCTTTTGCAATTTAAGGATTGAAGTCCCAAAAGACCTCATGGGCCTCATCACGCGCAAAGGTTCCATCGCCGTTGACGGAGTCAGTCTCACCGTCTCCGCCAGCGGAAAAAGATATTTCGAGGCGGCCCTCATTCCTTACACTCTCAAGCATACCAATCTCGGAAAACTCAAAAAAGGAGATTGGGTCAACCTTGAGGCGGATCTATTGGCGCGATACGTCGCGGCCTATTTAAAAAACAGATGAAATTCGATACGATTGAAGACGCGATCAAAGATATCCGCAAGGGGAAAATGCTCATCGTGGTAGACGACCCTAAGCGGGAAAACGAAGGAGATCTCGTCATCGCGGCGGAAAAATGCACGGAAGCCGCCGTCAATTTCATGGCTCGCCACGGTCGAGGCCTTGTCTGCGTTCCCATGACCAACGAACGCTTAAATGAGCTGAACCTCCACCCCATGGTCAACGCCTCTTCTTGGACCCGCGAGCCCGGACGAGACACCGCATTTTCTATTTCGGTTGACGTCCGACAAGGAACCACCACCGGAATTTCCGCTTTAGACCGCGCCAAAACAATTCAAGCGCTTATTTCAAATAAAACCAAGCCCGAGGACCTCATTCGCCCCGGACACGTCTTTCCGCTGCGCTCAAAAGAAGGCGGGGTCTTAGTCAGGGCCGGACATACCGAGGCCGCCGTCGATCTCGCCAGACTCGCGGGGCTTAAACCCGCCGGTGTCATCTGTGAAATTTTAAACCAAGACGGCTCGATGGCAAGAACGCCGCAACTGATGCGCTTCGCGAAGAAATACAAATTGCGCATCGTGACCATAGATCGGA
>JAKAQV010000166.1 GCA_021819565.1 bacterium
TCCGATCTAGACGGGATGAAGCTCTATGTCGCGCGTAATTTTGTCTCCTTGTCAAGCGCCGCTTTAGAGTCCGAGCCCCTCGTTAAATCACAGGCGCAACAGATGATTTCAGAAATGGATTCTCTTCTTCTTTCTTCTTCCACATCGCCTTTTAACGCGCCGGCCTTAATTGACCCTTCGGTCACTTCCGCCATTGTTTTGTCTTTAGGGCTTAATTTTTCCGGAGAAGCCGAGCGCAACCCTTCTGGCGCGCAGATATTTAGAGGAAAAGTCGGCAAAATTGTTTTTTCCAGAGATCTCACTTTAATTGACGATCCTTCGAGAAAATTCTTTAATAAAACGCCCTTGGTTGGTTTTTATTCATATGATGCGGAAGGGGTCAAAGCGCGGAAGGTTTTGTTGGTGGATAAGGGGCGCTTCAAAAATTTCCTTTTGTCGCGCTATCCGGTGATAGGTTTTCCGAATTCTAACGGACATGCCAGAGGCGATGCGGGCTCTTACCCTCGCGCGATGCCGAGCAATCTCTTTTTAGAAGCCAAACATCGCTATTCACAGGTTCAGTTGATGAAAATATTGCGCAAGGAGTTGAAAAAAGAAGGAAAGCCTTACGGGCTTTGGATTCGCCAGATGAGGGCCTTTACGCAAGAAAATAGCGCTTCGGGAGAGGAATCATTGCGGATTATGCCGGAGTTGGTCTATCTGGTCAATGCTAAAACCGGCAAATTAACCTTGGTGCGCGGTTTGGATTTAGTGGGGACCCCTCTTGGGTTTTTAAATCATGTTTTGGGCGAAGGCGCCGACATGACGGCGACCAATCATCTGCTCGGGTGGGTTCCTGTTTCAGTGGTGTCGCCAAGCCTCCTCTTGTCTCAAGTGGAGCTTCAGCGTTCCAAAGAAGCGCCAGTCAAGCCACCGATTTTGCCGCCGCCGTCTCTGCGTTAGAGTCTCCATGACGCCATTTTTTTCAATTATCCTTCCTACTTATAATCGGGCGGAGATGCTGAAAACGGCTCTTAGAAGCGTTCTCTCTCAAACCTGCCGGGATTATGAGTGTTTTGTCCTCGATGACGGTTCTAGCGATGAAACCCCCGCTGTTTTTGACGAGTTTAGAAAAGAAAAAAACCTTTCCCTAATTCGCTTTGAAGATAACCGTCGGCAACACGTTCGACGCAATGACGCTATCGGGCGGGCGACAGGGCGCTTTATCACTTTTTTAGACTCTGACGATATTTGGTTGCCCCGCCGTCTGGAAGTTTTTAAACGCGCTATTGAAGAGCGTCCCGAAACGGGATTTTGGTTTTCCAATGCCTATCTTTTGCGTGGAAGAAAAATCATTGGAACTGTGTTTGAGCCCTCGCGCAAGCTATTAGAAGGCGCGCTACCCGGCTGGTATGCCGTTGGAGATGAATATATCCCTTATTTGACGACTAATCTCGCGGTGCGCCGGGAGCTTTTCAACCAGGTTGGTTTTTTTCGGGAAGACATGAAAATTTTGGAAGATACCGAGCTTTATGCCCGTATGCTGGTCTCGGGAGCTCTTGTCGGCGCCATTCGAGATCCGTTATCTATCCGCCGGCTTCATTCGGCGCAGATCACTATGGATCATCGGACTGCTTATAAAGAATGCTTAATGGCTCTTGAGGCCGGGAAAATAACGCCACAGGAAAAAGAAATCGAAAGACTTAAATTGGCTAGAAAAACCGCCGGATACTTGCTAAAGAGTTTGCGTCCAAGAGAGGCGAGGCAATTTATCCTGACAGAATTGGGCGAACCCGGAAAGCGTCTTTGGGTTTACCCTGCGACATTTATTCCGAAACCGTTATTATCCTGGGCCAAGAAAATAAGAGAGCTTTATCTATTGACGCGCGGTTTCTTTTCTGGCGCGGATAGTCAGTTAAAGGAAGTCTATCGCTTTCTTGAACAAGTATCGAAGAAAGACTAATGTAGTAAAATTAAAATCGCCTTATGCCGCCAAGAGAAAAAAATGGGACTTCAAAAACCCGCAAAAATAGAGCCGTTTTCATGGATCGAGACGGGGTCATCGTTAAAGAAGTCAATTATCTCGCGCGTGTTGAGGACATGACGGTCATCGCCGGGGTCGCGGATGCCATTGCAAAATTAAGGGAAGCGGGTTTTAAGGCGATTATTATCAGTAATCAATCGGCGGTGGCCCGAGGTCTTCTCAGTTTGTCAGGTCTCAAGGAAATTACCCGCGTTTTGCGCGCTAGGCTTCTTGATCAAAACCCCAGGGCTCGTCTTGACGCCGTCTATTATTGTCCGCATCATCCCGATTTCGATAAGTCCTGCGATTGCCGCAAGCCGGAAACAGGCCTTATTCTCAAAGCGCAAAAGAAATTCAATATTGATTTGAAGTCTTCTTATTTTGTCGGCGACTCAAGCGTTGATATTTTGGCGGCCCGGAGGTCCGGGTGTGTTCCACTCTTGGTGAAAACTGGAAAAGCCGGTAAAGACGGCCTTTACCTAGAAAAACCTCGAAAAATATTCAAGAGCTTTCCCACGGCGGCGGGCTGGATTTTGCGGCAATGAAGGTCTTGATTGTCGCGGGAGGCTTGGGGACTCGAATGGGCGCTTTGTCTGAAGGCGTTCCAAAGCCGATGATTAAAATCTTCGGCAAGCCGATTTTAGAGCATTTGATTCTATGGCTTAAATCATCGGGCTTTCATGAGATTTCGCTTTGTTTGGGACATAAGGCGGAGGCGGTATCCCGTTATTTTGGGAAGGGCGAGACATGGGGGGTTAATCTTGAGTATTATATCGAGACAGAACCTCGCGGGACAGCTGGGTGCGTGTTAGACGCGGCCCGGAACTTAAACGAAGATATCTTGGTCGTTTACGGGGATCTGTTTATTTCAATGGATTTAAAACCCTTTTTGGATTTTCACGCTCAAAATTTGAATTCCGCGGCAAGCTTGGTCCTTTTTGCCAGCGATCATCCGCAGGATTCTGATTTGGTGAAGCTTAAAAAAAATCAAATTAAGGGTTTTTACCGCGATCCCTTGGCCAAAGCTCCTAATCATCTGGCTTGCGCGGCCGTCTGGGCGTTGAGAAAATCGATTCTGGATATAATTCCCACGGATCGAGCTTCGGATTTTGGCCGGGATATCTTCCCTCAAGCGATTCAGAGAGGCTTGATTTTGTCTGGGTATGTGACTCATGAGACCTTGGCGGATTTGGGAACTCCCGAAAGATTTTTCGCGTTCGAGAAAGGGCGAACGCAATGATTATTTCCCGTACTCCTTTTAGAATTAGCTTGGCCGGAGGGGGGACTGATTTAAAGGAATTTTATCGCCACGAGCCCGGCGCGGTATTGTCTTTTGCCATTGACAAATACATGTATATCACCGTCAATCATTATTTTGACGATTCGATATTTCTTAAATATTCCAAAAGCGAATTGGTTTCTTCCGCCCATCAGATTCGGCATCCCTTGTGGAGGGAATGTTTGATTCAAAGCAAACTTGATCGCGCAATCGAGATGACCTCGATGGCCGATATTCCCGGCGGAACCGGGCTTGGCTCTTCGTCTAGTTTTACGGTGGGAACTCTTCATGCCTTATCCGCTTTTAAAGGCGAGTTTCAAACCGCCGAAGAATTGGCCCAAGGCGCTTGTCATATTGAAATTGAGCGCATTAAAGATCCTATCGGAAAGCAGGATCAATACATCGCGGCTT
>JAKAQV010000167.1 GCA_021819565.1 bacterium
CCAATTGGAATAGGGGTCGATGAGCCCGTCTTTTAAAATGGAATCAACCAAGACTCCGTTTCCATAGCGATATCCATTTCGCGCTTTTTCAAGTAAAAATGGAGATTGAGACATGGACTCCATCCCTCCGGCGGCCGCATAGTCTTCTTCGCCGAGGGCCAGGGATTGAGAAGCCATCATGACCGCCTTAAGCCCCGAGCCGCAAACCTTATTGACGGTGGTCGCCCCCACCGAAACTGGAATTTGAGCCTGGATCATCGCTTGCCGGGCCGGGGCTTGTCCCACTCCCCCCGATAAAACATTGCCCATAACGACTTCTCCTAAAACTTCCGGCGAGATTCCCGCTCTTTTAACGGCTTCGGCTAAAACCTTTCCCCCTAATTGAGGCGCGCTATAACCCGCAAGCGCTCCGTTAAGCGATCCGATCGGCGTTCTGACGGCCGACAAAATAAATATATCTTCCATGCTTCCCCCTTAAATTCGTCATTCCGGTAAAGCCCCAATGAGCGTCACCCAACTCATTTATAATACAAGATTCGGGAGGTCAAACCGCAAATTCCGGCGATAGAGCTCCCTAGCAACAAACTCGTCCATGAAAACGATTTCCATTTTTTTAAACGCAGGGAAACCATGCCCATAAGCCACAAAAGAGCCGCCAATGGCCAGAAATTTTTCGGCAACATAAAACAAAGAGCAAAGCCGAGTCTTTCCAAAATCTGGGCGTATTTTTGAAAAGCGTCCGGGAAAGGTTTGTTGAAAAGATCTTGTTCTATGAAATAAATTAAAATTCCGCTCATATGAGTGGCGACGACAAACAAACACCCCAAGACCGGCCAAATTTCCGGAATCAGTCGGGTCGCGGGATTTGAAAATTGAAGGAGAGGCGCCACCGCGAAAATGGCGGTCGCGTGAATGACTTGATCCCAAAGAAAATAGAGGGTGTTGTCTGGGGTATGATAGCGGAAAATGGTAAAAACTCGCCACTCATCTTCAATCCAATGACCCAAGAATAGTAGAACTACGCAGGCCCAGCCGTTGAGGCTGAAATCTTTCCATTCAATCCAGGGGCGCGAAAGGTAGGGATAGGTTAAAAGAGCGTAAAAAAACGGGTGCATCGCGCAATGAAACAGCATTCCAAAAATATTTTTGCGCTTCCAGCGGTTAATGGCGTTGGTTTGAAAGGTGAAATCCGCCAATAAATGCCCAAAGAGGAGGCGCCAAAATATAATCATTTGGCGCTCAGGTGGATGATTCCATCCCAAGGAGTGCTTTCCTGGGCTTTTTTACATGCGGAAAGGTAAAACGAGGCGATCCCATCATTGGGAATAATTTTTAGGAAGGTTTCAAAAAGGGCTATGGCGTTGACATATTCTTTATCGCGAACATCTTTAAGCGCTTGATTGTAAATGGGAAGCGCCGTTTTCCAGGCCCGGGGCAATGCATTTTTTCGCGCTAAAATCTGATAGGTCTGAATAGGAATTTCTTTGCCTACCACGCGAATGATGCCCACCTCTCTGGCTTCAATTTCGGTCTTAGCCTCCGAATAGACAGATTCGCTAATCATGGTTTTTGAGCGAAAAAATTTATTGGCTCCTTCAAGGCGAGAGGCTAAATTGACTTCATCTCCGATGACGGTGTATTGCAGTTTGTGTTCGCTGCCGGTCAGCCCCACGGTCGCAAAACCGGAGTTGATCCCGATGCGGACTTCCGGAGTGTGCGAAATGCCGGGAGGAAGGTTTTTATTGAGCTCTAAAACGGCTTCCTGGATGGACAAGGCCGTCAGGCACGCTTTGACGCGGTGAGATTTGACTTCGACGGGCGCGTTCCAAAAAGCCATGATGCAGTCACCGATATACTTGTCGACCACACCCTGGTGATCTTGGATGACCTGGCTGAGTCTTGAGAGATAACGATTTAAAAACGCGATTAAATCTTCCGGAGACATTTTTTCCGATATGCTGGTGAAATGAGCGATATCGAGAAAGAGAATCGTCATGTCTTTTTTCTCTCCCCCCAATTTCACCTTCTCGGGGTTTCTGGCGAGATTTTCAACCACTTCGGGCGCGACAAACTGCGCGAATAAATTTTTGATAAATTTTTTTTCTCGGCCCTCGGTCAGGGATTGATAAACGGTTTCTCCGACAAATGAGAAAAGAAGAGCGGTCGAGGGAAGAACGAATTCAATCCGAACTCCATTAAGAAACCGCCATTCGCAAAATCCCGCCCAGGCCAGGAAAATCCCAAGAGTTGAAACGCTCGCCGCAAGCGGAGATAAACGCCTCAGAAAAAAAGGTAGCCAGATAAATAAAAGAACGATTAGAATCTGATAATAAGGAGGCCACGGGCGCATCCAATTGTGATGGATCAAATTGTCGATGACATTGGCGTGATATTCAACCCCTGGGCTTGCGTCGCTAAAAGGCGATGGGTAATGGTCGAAAGCGGCCAGTGCCGTTGAACCTACCATGACCAAGGAACCTTTTAAGAGTTCTTTTATTTTTGGCGATAAATTAGGGGCTAGTATTTCCGCGATGGAGATAATCCGGTGGGGAGACAAGTGAAAGTCTTTTGCGTTTAAGCGCGTGGAAGAATCTTGATTTTCCGTTTCTTGATAAGGGTAGCTTGGGGGATTAAAATTCACGAAAAAATATCTGTTCGGCGAGTCTGGCGGGACAATTGATTTAAGAGTATTTCCGGTAAAAAGCGTGTAGGCCGGAACCTCAAGAGCTTGCGCGCTGAAATTCGTTTTTGGGTTTTTTAGAGAAGAGTGAAAAAGACGAAATCTGCGAATATGCCCGTCAGAGTCGATATCGTCTCCAATTGAAACGGATCCAAGGTTTTGGACGGCATTAAACAGTGAAGGAACGGGCAAGGCCAAAGCGCTTTTTTCGCCGGCTCCAAAGGCGTAGGGCAAAACCACGGATTTGAATTTTTCAAGAGATTTCGCTAACTGCTCGTCTCCTTTTCTATGATCTATAAAAAGAACGTCAAAGACGAGCGTTTTAACTCCTAATTTTCTCAGGCGATCGGTCAGTTGAGCGAAAACGGGCCTTGGCAGCGGATATCCATAGCGCTCAAGAGTTGGGTCATCGACCGCGGCGATAATGATTCGCGGGTCTCCGCGCTTTAAAAGGGGGCGATTGATTTGAAAAAGAAAATCCTGCCAGACGTTTTCTTGGCCTTTAAAGAAGTTATCCTTTTTGACTCCGAATAGAAAGGGCCTATAGAGGAAAATAAAAACAAGGCTTAGGCCTAAAGAAAAAATGAGGCCAAAATGGCGTCTCATTTCTTGCGGACAGGAGACGGTTTTATTCCGAGTCTTCCCTTGATTTGAGCTTCGGCAAAGCCAATCAAGCTAATGGTGGCCGGATCTTTTTCTTGTTTAGAAAGTTTTTGAAGGGCTTTGAGGGCTTTTTTTCCCCCGGCCATTCCTAAAATAGTTACGGCTTCTTGACGCAAAAAAGGGTCTTTTTGCTCTAAGCCCTTGAGCGCGATATTTTTTCCCTCGAAATTTCCCAGTTTTGAAAGAGAACGCGCCGCATTAAGACTCACAGAAAAGTTTTTATCCTTGAGCGCTTTAAGGAGAGGTTTAATCGCCAATTTTCCCCCGGTCGAGCCCAGGGCGATGACCGCGGCTTCGCGGACATCAATATTGGGATCCTGGGTCAAC
>JAKAQV010000168.1 GCA_021819565.1 bacterium
GGGTGTTTTGGTTTTCCAACTCTTTTAAGTCTAATTGTGACTGCCATTCGTCCTCCCCCTGTTATTTATTCCTGACTTGATCCTTCAAAATCTGAGCGGCTTGGGCTATATTTTTTTGTCCGAATATCGCGGTTCCCGCCACTAAACTGTCGGCGCCGGCTTCGGATGCGAGCAAGGCTGTCTGCGGGTTAATTCCGCCGTCGGCTTGAATCCAGCAATCGAGGTTGGCGGAATCAATCGCTTGCCGCAGCGTTGAAATCTTGGGAAGCATTTCCTTGATGAAATGGGCGCCGCCAAAGCCGGGGTCAACGGTCATGACCAAGACCAAATCAATTTCCGGCAGAAGCGGAAGGACCTTCTCCGCGGGGGTTTGAGGCCGGAGGGCAATTCCCGCTTTTTTTCCTTCTTGGCGGATTTTTTGCGCGAGATTCTTGGCGTTCTTGGCCGCCTCGATATGGAAAGTGACGATATCGGCGCCTGCTTTGGTAAACCACGGCGCGATGGACTCGGGGTCTTCAACCATGAGGTGAGAATCAACGGTGAGCCCGTATTTCTTGGCCATGCGCACATGATCGGGGCCAAAACTTAAATTGGGAACAAAGTGCCCGTCCATAATGTCGACGGAGACCCAGGAGATTCCCGCCGACTTAACCGCTTGAATGGCTTCTCCCATATGCGCTAAATCGCAAGCCAAAAGCGATGGGACGATTTCAACAGAATGTTTTCTGGTCATGGTCATAGATCTTTTTCTTCAACCAGGATTCCATTGAGAAATATGCGAATCTGGGCTTTGCCCGATTCATTGAGGGGAATATCAATTTTCGTGCCGGGTTTTCTCAGGCCGTTAAAAATCTCATGCTCTCCGTATTTATCAATGGCGACGATTCTAACCAAGCTGGCGCTCGCCCCTTGCGGGACCTCATAGTGAAACTGATTGGCTTGGGGCGCCGCCGAAGAAGAGGAGCCCGAGGCTTTGGCGCTGACGGTAATTGAAATAGCGGTTGAAGACGAAAGAACCGTGTCGGAATCGGGGGTTTGGCTTAAAATGATTCCAGCCGGAAATAACGAGGAGGGGTCCTGGTTAATGGTGATAGACAGATTTTGCTGTCCGGCCCAGGCCTGAGCTTCGGTTACATTTTTTCGGAGGAAATCGGGCATCAAAATGACTCCGGCGGGTGGCGGGCCGTCCGAGACGGCTAAACTAATAGGGGAATTGCGGGCGACTCCCAGATCGGCTTTCGGATCTTGAGATAAAACAATCCCCTTATCTTCTTTAAGCGAATAGGCCTTCGAGACATCTCCTTCGGTTAATTGGGATTCCCGGAGAAGCATTTCCGCGTTTCTAAGAGGCAACCCCGTGACATTGGGGACTAGGACGGTTTCCCCGCCTTCGCTGATGACAACGCGGATGATCTTTTCTTCCCTGACGACTGTCCCGCCGGGGGGATTTTGTCGCAGTACCGAGTCAATTGGAACGGAGGCGTCAAAATCGGAGCTGGTTTTTTCAAGACCCAGATGGAGGGGAGAAAGGATATCGAGGGCGGCGGACAAAGATTTACCGCGCAGATCGGGGACGACCTGCGTTTTCCTGCTATGCACGGCGCCTTCAATAGCCCACTGGAGCATAAAAAATAAAACGATACCTAGAAATATAAGGGCGATGGCGGCTTCCCACCAACGCACAAACGATAAATTTTCTCTATTTTCCACGTTTTAAAGGGAGACTATGCCCCACGGTCAAGCGCCGACCATTCAAAAATTCGGCCGCTCCCATCGGACTTTTTCCCTCAGGCTGGACACGCGAAATCCAAACAGAACTGCCTTGTCCACATTGTAACAAAAAGCCTCGTTGTTGTTCAACGCGTAGAATGGTTCCGATGGGAGCGGGAAATGGCGCGGAGGAGGCCGAGTTTAGGGCTGTTTGAAGGACGGAGACGCGTTTGTCTCCGGAAGGGTCTCTCAAAACGAAGTAGGCGCGGGGCCAGATAAAGAGCCCGCGCACGAGATTGTGGATTTGAACGGCGGAATTCTCGAAATCGATGAGCCCGTCGGTTTTTTTGAGTAGTGGGGCATAGCTGGGGGTTCCCTCTTGAGGAATTTTGAGATAATCCCCATGGGAAATTCGCCCAAGAGCCGTCTTCAGCAAATCTAATCCCAGGACCTTGAGTTTTTCCATGACTTGAGCGGCGTTTTCATCCGGCAATATTTCCGCCTCTTTTTGGATTAAAAGGGGGCCGGTGTCCATTCCTTCGTCCAGCCAGAACAGAGAGACTCCGGTTTTGGTTTCTCCATTGATGAGCGCCCAGGGAACTGGAGCGGAACCGCGGTATTTGGGCAATAACGAGAAATGAACATTGATGTGTCCTAAGCGAGTGGCTTTGAGCGCGTCGGGCTTGAGAATTTGCCCATAAGCGATGACAATCCCTAAATCGGCGTTGAAGGGCTTGATTTGTTCCGCTATCGCGGAAGGCCGTTCTGGCTGAAGAACGGGCAATTTGAGTTCTAAGGCCGCTTCTTTGACTGGACCGGGCTTTGTCTCAAGCCCGCGGCCGACGGGGCGGTCCGGCTGGGTGATGACCGCGGCAACTTCCGATTCTTCCGCCGCTAATTGCAGATAAGAGACGGCGATACTCGGAGTTCCGTAAAACAGGGTTCGCATCAGAATAGGGTTTTCTTGATACTCAGTTCCAGTTCTTCTTCAGATCTTTAATGACAGACAAGACCTTCAGTTTGCTGGCGAAGTCGAGTCGATCGATGAAGAGTTTGCCGTCTAAATGATCGACTTCATGCTGGAAAGCGCGTGCCAAAAGGCCTTCCCCTGACATTTGATATGGTTTGCCTTCGGCGTTGAGGGCGCGGATTGTCGCGCGGGAAAACCTTTTGACCTTGGCATAAACTCCGGGGACCGACAAGCAACCCTCTTCTTCTTCCAGATGGCCGCTGGTCTCAATGATTTCCGGGTTGATCAAAACAATTTTTTGGGATTTCCCCTCCGGCTTGACATCAATAATGCAAAGCCGTATGTTGAGCCCTATTTGAGGCGCGGCTAGCCCCACCCCATTGACGGAATACATGGTCTTCCACATGTCCTTGAGGAGTTTGGGGAGTTTGGGCTTGATTTTGTCATAATCGACGGGAACAGAGACGGTCTTAAGAACTTTTTCTCCGTGCTTGGTAATTCTCATCACAGCCATTATATTTTTCTGGAGCGAATCAGCCGCAGGGCTTCTTCGGCCGATGCCAAGTTGAGGGCGTCGATGAAATCCGGCTGAAACAAGAGGGCGGCTTTGCGAAGTATTTGGAGGTGTTGGGGGTAGAATTCTTTTTTATTAGGGGATAAAAAGATAAACATCAGCCGAATCATGTTCGTGGAATCGTTTTGTTCATTGATGCCGTAAGGCAGTAAAGCCAAGGCGGCGGCGAAATCATCGAGGCCGTCTATTCGCGCGTGCGGAATGCTCAGCCCGGTATCCAAGGTCGTAGGAATTCCTTTTTCTCTCTCATGAATCTTGGATTGGAGAAATTCCAAATTTGAGATATTATGGGCTTCGCATATCCGGGAAATGAGAGCGTTCATCAAGACCTCTTTTTTTATAAAAGGCTCGGCGCGAAGGATTGTTCTTTCGGTGAGC
>JAKAQV010000169.1 GCA_021819565.1 bacterium
GGTAGCAGACAAACCGCTTTTGCGCAAGGGCTGTTTCATCTAAACCTGAGCGGAGCGTTGATCGGAAAACGCCAGCTTCTCTCCCGATGGATCGACCTCGACGTAAATAGTCGAGCCAGCCTTGAACTTCTTGCGAAGGATATCTTCGGCCAGAACGTCTTCCACCATGCGCTGAATCGTTCGATGAAGAGGCCGCGCGCCGGAGTTGGCGTCGAAACCGTTTTTAACGAGAAATTTCTCGCTCTCCGGCGTAAACTCAATTTTAAACCCTTGGGTTTCCACCTTGGAGCGGACCTGTTCCAGCATCAACTTGACGATTTGGGTCATCTCGTCTTCTCCCAAAGGATGGAACACGATGATCTCGTTAATGCGGTTGATGAACTCGGGATTAAAGGTTTGCTTGACCTCATCCATCACGGTGTCGCGCATCTTCTGATAGTCCTTGGTTTCGGTATCGTTGGACGCGACAAAGCCGAGAGATTTCCCGCGGGTAATGAGGCGCGCGCCGACATTAGAGGTCATGATTAAAACCGTATTCTTAAAACTGACCTTGTGCCCCAAATTATCGCTGAGAATTCCATCGTCCATGACCTGAAGCAAAATATTGAAAATATCGGAATGGGCTTTCTCGATTTCATCGAGCAGAACCACCGAATAGGGTTTTCGGCGAACCGCCTCGGTCAACTGCCCGCCCTCTTCGTAACCGACGTATCCCGGAGGCGCCCCAATTAAGCGCGAAACGGCGAATTTTTCCATATATTCCGACATATCGATACGAATCATCGCCTCTTCGTTTCCGAACATAAATTCCGCCAAGGTCCGGGCCAGTTCCGTTTTCCCGACGCCGGTCGGGCCCAAGAATAAAAATGACCCAATCGGCCTCTTGGCGTCCTTAAGACCGGCCCGCGCGCGGCGAATGGCCTGGGAAATAACCCGAATCGCCTCTTCTTGGCCGATCACGCGCTTGTGCAAGGCCTCTTCCATATGGACCAGTTTTTCGGTCTCGGACTCCGTCAGATTCGTCACGGGAACGCCGGTCCAGCGGGAAACGACCTTGGCAATGTCTTCCGCGCTGATAGTCGGGACCACCTCTTCTCGTTTTTCCCGCCATTTTTTCTTCGAGTCTTCTAGAGCCTTACGCAACTCTTTTTCTTTATCCCTGAGCCTGGCGGCTTTTTCATATTCCTGATTAGAAATAGCGCTTGATTTATCCTTGACGACCGCATCGATTTCGGTGTCACGCTCTTTAAACTCCGGGGGCATCTGCGTTGTCTGCAACCGCGCGCGAGACCCCGCCTCATCAATAAGGTCAATGGCTTTATCCGGCAAGAAACGTTCAGAAATATAGCGATCGGCGAGTTCCGCGGCCGCTCGAAGAGCCTCATCTGAGTATTTGATTTTATGATGGGACTCGTATTTATCTTTAAGCCCTTGAAGAATTAAAATCGTATCCTCAACCGAGGGCGGGTCCACCACCACGGGCTGAAAACGCCTTTCCAAAGCCGCGTCATGTTCGATGTATTTGCGATATTCATCCAGGGTGGTCGCGCCAATACATTGAAGCTCGCCGCGAGACAAGGCGGGCTTAATCATGTTAGAGGCGTCTATGGCCCCTTCGGCGGCGCCGGCTCCAATGACCGTATGAAGTTCGTCAATAAAGAGAACGACCGAATTTTTGGAGCGGCGAATTTCTTCGATGATATTTTTAAGCCTTTGCTCGAACTCGCCGCGGTATTTAGTTCCGGCAACGACCAAGGCCAAATCCAGCGTCAAGACGCGCTTGCCGGCCAAAATTTCAGGGATATCGCCGGAGGCGATTTTCTGAGCCAAGCCCTCGACAATCGCGGTTTTTCCCACTCCGGGATCTCCAATCAAGACCGGATTATTTTTCGTTCGGCGAGCCAGGATCTGAATCATGCGCTCAATCTCATCGGCGCGCCCAATCACCGGATCGAGTTTCCCTTCCCGAGCCATGACCGTCAAATCGCGGCCAAATTCATCTAAGGTCGGGGTTTTTGATTTTGCCTTAGGCCCGCCCGGAGATGGCGCAGACGACGCTCCACTACCTGACTGAGGACTTTGACCCTCTCCCAATAAATTCAAAACTTCCTCGCGGACCACTTCCAGCCGCAGGCCTAGATTTTCCAACACGCGCGCGGCCACGCCTTCTTCTTCGCGAATGAGCCCTAATAATAAATGCTCGGTGCCCACATAGGAATGTCCCATATGCTGGGCTTCCTCGACGGCATACTCCAAAACTTTTTTGGCCCTGGGAGTAAAAGGGATTTCGCCCAAGAGCATGACATTGTCGCCGGTGCCGACGATTTTTTCGATCTCGCTGCGAACCCGCCTGAGGTCCACTCCTAGATTCGCGAGTACCTGCGCCGCCACGCCTTCGCCCAAGGCGATGAGACCCAGCAAAATATGTTCGGTGCCGACATAATCATGATTGAGGCGTTTGGCTTCTTCCTGGGCGATGAGAATAACCCTTTGCGCTCTCTCAGTGAAACGATTAGACATAATAAGCTCCGTTTTTCAGTCAATGACCAGCCGCCGAACCTCTAGGTTATATTATAAGGAATGTCTATTGCAAATCTGTTAAACTTTTGGGGCCAGCGCGACAATCTGCGCCCACAACTCCCCTACTCCATGATAGCGCTTTTCGGGATCGGGATTAAGAGCTTTATCGAAGATTTCATCTAACGCCGTAGTGGGAAGCCCCGGAATTCCTAGCGAAGATATTTTAAGGCGCTTTCCCTGAACCTTATGAACTAGAAAAGCGTTCCCTTCTCCTTCAAACGGCAATTTTCCAGTTAACATTTCAAAAAAACAAACTCCCAAGGAAAAAATATCGGACTCCCGGCGAATCTGATCCCCGTCCGCTTCAGGGGCCATATACACGGGAGTTCCGGCCAATACGCTTGACTGGGTTTTGACCAAGGTACTTTTGGCTTGACCGGCGACGCCAAAATCCATCACCTTAACGGTGTTTCCCTCTCCGACCATGATATTAGAAGGTTTGATATCCCGGTGGACAACGCCTTGGCGGTGCGCGTAATCGACGGCGCGGCACACCGAGTGAAAAATTCGGCCGGCGGCGGGAAAATCAAGCCGTCCCGACTCTTTGAGAATTTGCTGAAGGGTTTTTCCCTTGACGAACTCAAACACCAAATAAAGGTCCATCCCCTCTTCGACGATAGAATAAATTTCGACGATATTTTCATGGCGAAGCCGCGCGACCAACCGCGCCTCGGAAATAAAGCGTTTTCTCTCCTCCGGATCGCCCTTAATTTGATCCCGCAATTTTTTAACCGCGACCTTTCTTTCTAAAAACCGGTCCCGCGCCTCGTAGACCACCCCCATTCCGCCTTCGCCTACCCGGCCGATTTTTTCATAGCGCGACCAAAAATCTCCCGCGCGAATGAGTTTTGAAGGCGATTTTTTCAATACCTCCGAGCGGTAAAAAATAATATGCAAAATCCCCAAAGCGACGAGAATGCCTCCAATCATTGATAGAGCGAAAAGGCTAAAAAAGGTTTTTTTCTTCCACCATCCAGGCAACCTATTTCCAGAGCCAGATCGGAA